>JBILPX010000393.1:0-2785 GCA_044373565.1 Roseomonas sp. | reverse complement strand
CCTGGCCAAGCAGGTGGCGACGCTTGATTTCATGAGTGGTGGGCGGATCGAATTGGGGATTGGTGTTGGCTGGCTGAAAGAAGAATTTGCCGCGATTGGTGTGCCCTTCGAAAAACGCGGTAAGCGCGCTGATGAGTATATCGGCGCCATGCGCGCGTTGTGGGCCAGCGATGGGGCGAGCTATCACGGCGAATTCGTTAATTTCGACAAGGTGAATAGTAACCCGAAGCCTGTACGCGGTGACGTGCCGATTATAGTCGGCGGGCATTCTGAAGCGGCAGCGAAGCGCGCCGGCCGGTTAGGCCAGGGCTTTTTTCCTTCGATCGGTACGCAGGCCGATACTTTCCCGCTTTTCGATATCGCGCGGCGTGCCGCTGAAGCCGCCGGCCGAGACCCTGAAAGCATCGAACGTATTACCGGCTGCCCGGGCGCCTTTCCAAATTCAGGCCAGGATCCCTTGGCTGCCGTTGAAGAACGCCGCCAGCGTGGTGCGCAGCGGCTCGTCATGCCGGTGACCGCGTTTCTGCCGAATTTAGAGGAAAATTTGATGAATTTCGGCGAAAAAGTAATTCAACCAATGATATGAAAAAGGTAGTTTTGGATAAAGGCTTCTTCAAACAAGGGGTGTGGAGAAGTAGCTCAGTTTCTCGCTATGACGTTTTGCTTCCGAAAAATTCATCCTCTGCTGATTGAAAGGCGCCGGCGGCTCCGTCATGCGATCTGCACATGCTGCATGTGGTCGTATTTTTTCGCTGCCAAAGGGTGGTGTTTTTGCTAGGGTTACAGGCAGAGGAAATTCAGGGGGGGTCGCGATCATGCGCCGCATGGTCACGGTGGGATTATTATTCGCACTTGCCGGCTGCGCTTCGGGGCGCATGGCGTCGCGTTCCGGCGTGCCTGGTTATTCGGGTGGGGATATGTCCTGCGTACCCTATGCGCGGGAGCGTTCGGGGCTGCGTATCGCCGGCGATGCTTGGCAGTGGTGGCAGGCGGCGGCAGGGCAATATGAGCGTTCCGAGGCACCCCAGCCCGGTAGCGTGTTGGTCTTTCAACGCACCAGCCGCAACCCCCAGGGCCATGTAGCCGTGGTATCGCGCGTGGTGTCCGCGCGGGAAGTTCGCGTGGATCACGCCAATTGGGCAAGCGGCCGGGCGAGAGGGCAGATTGCACGAGATCAGCCGGTGCTGGATGTCTCGCCGCGCGGGGATTGGTCCTTGGTGCGGGTGTGGTACCCGCCAGCCGAAGATTTTGGCGGGACCCAATTCCCGACCTATGGCTTCATCCATGGCCGGATGCTCATGGCTTCTGCGCGCTAGTGCCTGCCTCAAAATGGTCGATAGGCTGGGTTGTCCTGATGGTTTTGGCGTTGTTCACGCAGCATCGCCTTTGTTCACGCCCCCGCCTTGTGGAGCTTGAGAAGCTTGTGTGTGATGCGGAGCATCATCCTATGCCGGTTGCATCACAGCCACGATGATGCTCCAGGGCGCGCCGATTGGCACGACCCGCTGGACCCCGAAAACCCAGGCGCCAAACAGCATGTTGTGACCGGGCGGAATGACATTGCGCGGCCCGGACGCTTGGGGCCACGATGGCCTGATCCTTCTGGTCCAGATCGAGCGCGCAGCCGAAGGGCTGCGAATCGCGGAAGAGGGCCGTCGCGAAAATCCCCAACTGGTTTCCCTCCGGATCGGCGAGATAGATCGATCAGACCCGCACCAGCTCGGCCGCAAGCCGCGTGGGGGCTGGACAAAACCGCCCTGGGCGCTATGAAGCGCGCCGTGGTCATGCCGGGATTCACCCCGGCCGGCGGGCGCATAGCTCAGTTGGTAGAGCAGCTGACTCTTAATCAGCGGGTCCAAGGTTCGAATCCTTGTGCGCCCACCAAATGAAATCAGAATATACAGCCGCCATCGGTCTGGTTTTGGACTCCTTTGACAATATCCGCAGCAAATCCGGTAAAGTCCCTGTATTCCAATCCGCCTATGAGCCTGGCTAACGCGCCCCGGCGCTGGTCGCCAGCCGCGATTTCAGTGCGGAAATACAAAAGCTCCGACGAAACATCCGGCTAAGGCCGTAAGGTTCAAACAGCCCGACCGATTCGGCAATTTCGGAAATGCTGCGCAGGTGAGCCGGGTTTGTCAGCGCGCGATGGGCCTCAGCCAGCTTTTTTCGCTGATTGCAAAGTGCATCATCGCCGACAATCAGGCTGAGAGAGTGTATTCCCTGATACTCGGGTGATCGACATGCCTGAAGAACCGCGCCGTCGCTACCCTGGCTTGAACCCCAATATCCTTCACATACTGGAACGTCTCATCAATGCTTGGCGCGCCTTCAATGGGCCGCAACGGGACATGATTTTCCGCCGAGAACACGAGCCTGGCCGCATGGGCTTTTCGAATTTCACTGATACAAGCGCGATTCACGTGACGATCGTAGGGGTGCGCGTGCGCATCTTTGACGACCGGCTCGAATTCTTTCTTGGTGTCACGCCAGACGTCACGCCGCAGCGCGGCGAGCCGTTCTCAGACAACACGGGCCGTCCTATCAACGATTATTTTCAAACCAAGCGTTTCCGCTTGGCTTGAAAATACTCGGTTTGGTCGCATTTCCCAAGCCGCCAAGCGTTACCGCTTGGCTTGAAAATACTTGGCTTGGTCGCATTTTCCGAGCCGCCAAGCCTTACCGCTTGGCTTGAAAATACTCGGTTTGGTCGCATTTCCCAAGCCGCCAAGCGTTACCGCTTGGCTTGAAAATGCTTGGCTTGGTCGCATTTTCCGAGCCGCCA
>JBILPX010000110.1:0-9077 GCA_044373565.1 Roseomonas sp. | reverse complement strand
AATGCGCTTCGGCCAGGTGGTGCAATGCCGGATTGAGCCTGAGGAACCCGCCATTGGTGGTGTGATTGAGCGGGTTGAAATTTGTGAAGGCGCCGTGGCTTTCACCAATCGCTTTTGGTTTCGAGCCGCTGATCGTGTGCTGATCCGATCGGAACAATGGATCGGGCGGGACCTGCCGCCGCTTCGGCTGGAAGTGGCGGTGCGGTAAACTTGGGCTGCCCCCTGCCGTTCTTGATATACCGCAAGATCGGGCGCTTCTGGCGCGTCTATTAAGACTAAAGGAGGAACCAACCATGCGCGCCCGAGACCTGATGACCACCAGCCTTGTTACAATCCCCCCCGAAGCCCCGCTGGAGGCTGTTGCCCGGGCCTTCGCCGATCGAGGCATTTCCGGCGCCCCGGTGGTGGATGGCGCCGGCACCTTGCTTGGCATGGTGACCGAAGGCGATCTCATCCGCCGCTTGGCGGCCAAGGAAGATGCACCCAAATCCTGGGTGCTTGGACTTTTTGCCTCCGCCACCGATCAGGCGGCGCGTTTCGCGCGCACCCATGGCCACCGCGCGCGGGATGTGATGACGACTGATATCGCTTCGGTCACTGAAGATACTTCGATCGAGCATGTGGCCCATATCATTGAAGAAAAGAAGATCCGCCGTGTGCCCGTGCTGCGGGATGGCAAGCTGGTTGGCGTTGTTTCGCGTTCAGACCTGATCCGTGCCCTGCTTTCGGCCCCAGGGAGCCTCGCCGCCGATGCGCCGGATGAACGCATCCGCCGCGATCTGGCGATTGCCATGCGCAATGAACCCTGGGTGGATACCTATTTCATCTTCCCGGATGTGAAGGACGGCCAAGTCACCTTCCACGGCTTCTGCCGGGCAGACACGGTGAAGCAGGGCCTGCGCGTGCTGGCCGAAGGCGTACCGGGGGTGAAGGGGGTCGCTTTCGAAACCCAGGACCCGCCGGCTTATGTGATGGGGGTTAGCTGATCGGGCGGGCTTGTCAGTACGGCACATCCTGCATCCAGGGATACCCAACCCGCGCCTGAGCGAAGGCGTGGTCATAGAGCTTGCGCATAAAGGCCTGTTCAAAGGGCTCCTTCGGCTCGTCCTGGAAATCAGGGCCAATGGCGGCCAGGTTGAAATCCGCCTGGTCTTCGCGCGTGGTGTTGCGGATGCGCGCCACATCATTGAAGCCGCTCGCGGAAATCATGCTGGAAATGGCGCGCTGGGCGATGACGAAAGTCTGGCGCTCGGTCCGTGCCGGGTTGGGCGTGAGCCGCCCATTTCGGATGATATAGTCCCTGATGGGTTTAACATGATCGCCATGGCGAAGATGGGCACGCCGCTCACGCGTGACGCTGCGCGGATAGAGAAACACCTGCGTAAAGGCGCCGCCATCCACATGCATTTCCTGATAGGTTTGCCCATCCAACATCACATCAATCATGACCGGCGGGAAGGCACCGGGCACGGCAGAGGAAGCAAGTAAAATTCGCCGCACCAGATCAAGCGCGCCAGGCTGCCCACTGGCCGCGATGGCACCGATATTCCAGGCCACCGGCCCTTGCGCATCCATGTCGGAAGTGCCGATCAGCAATAGCCTGCCGCGTTCATAGGCGCGGTCAGCGCACCGCTTGACACGCCCGTCACCTGGCTGAAGGTTGGTCGGTTCCCAGCCTCGGTCCAGCCATTGAGCAGACCGGCGCCGAAGGCGCCATTCTCGCCGCCGCCGGAAATCGCCAGCAATTCAATACTGCGTTCCTGCCCGCGCCGGGGCGTGCCATGAATTTGTCGCGCCCTTTCCTGGGCAGCCAGCACCTCAGTACGGAAGGCATCGCCATCCCAAGGGAAGAAAAAGCGCTCATTGGGAAGGCCGAGCACCCGTGCATCCCGCGTGCGCGCAATGGGCACGGCTGGGCCACGGGGTGGGGAAGCGCAGGCGACCAGCCCCAGGCCAGCGCCCCCGAACAAGGCGGCGCGGCGGGTGATTTTCAGCCCATATTGAAGCGGTTGGCCCATGTTAGCCCCTGCCTTACTGTTTTGGGTTCCTTGTTGCGGTGATTAACAAGCGCCCCGCTTGGCGTCGTGGCACTTAATGACCCAAGCCCCACTCGCCCCTTTTCGCTTGACCCTCAGGCGGCTGGGCGATAAACGCCCTTCATCATCGGTTCGCCCTGAACCTTGGTCCGCCCGCCTGATGCGGGTTGGCTCCGCCGCTCCGCGAAGGCTCGCGCAGCGGCGCGTTCTGTTTTGGGGCGACCGCAACGCGAAAGGACCATCGGGCTGCCCCATGTTTGAGGCTCTGTCCAGCAAGCTTAACGGTGTTTTTGATCGGCTGCGCCGCCGTGGCGCGCTGAGCGAAGCCGATGTGACCGAAGCGCTGCGCGAAGTGCGCGTGGCGTTGCTGGAAGCTGATGTCGCCTTGCCGGTGGTGCGCGACCTTGTTGCGCGCGTGAAGGAACGCGCCATAGGGCAGGAGGTGATCCGCTCCGTCTCCCCCGCCCAGCAGGTCATCAAAATCGTCAATGATGCGCTTGTGGAAGCCCTTGGCGGCACGGAAGGCGCCCGCGGCATTGATCTGAACGCGCCGGCCCCGGTCGCCATTCTGATGGTGGGTTTGCAGGGTTCGGGCAAGACCACGACCTCAGGCAAGATCGCGCTCCGCTTGCGCCACCGCGACAAGAAAAAGGTTTTGCTGGCATCGCTCGATGTCCATCGCCCGGCGGCGCAGCTTCAGTTGCAGCAATTGGCCGAACGCGCGGAAGTGACCAGCCTGCCGATCATTGCCGGCCAGCGCCCGCTTGAAATCGCGGCACGCGCCATGGATGTCGCGCGGCGGGAACTTTACGATGTGGTGGTGCTGGACACCGCCGGGCGCCTTGCGATTGATGAAGCGCTGATGGCCGAAGTGGCCGAGATTAAGGCTGCCACCCAGCCGCATGAAACCTTGCTGGTTGTGGATGCCATGACCGGGCAGGATGCGGTGAATACCGCCAAGGCTTTCCAAGAAAAAATTGGCGTTACCGGCATTGTCATGACGCGCGTTGATGGCGATGCGCGCGGTGGTGCCGCCCTTTCCATGCGGGCCGTGACTGGCGCCCCGATCAAGCTTTTGGGCGCCGGCGAAAAGCTGGATGCTTTGGAAGATTTCCACCCCGATCGCATCGCGGGCCGCATTCTTGGCATGGGCGATATCGTCTCCTTGGTGGAAAAAGCCGCTGAGACGATTGATCAGGCGGAGGCTGAAAAGCTCGCCGCGCGCATGCAAAAGGGCCAGTTCACGCTGGATGATTACGCCGCGCAATTGAAGCAAATCGGCAAGATGGGCAGCCTGCAAGGCATTCTTGGCATGTTGCCCGGCGTGCAAAAGATGAAGGCGCAATTGGAAGGCGCCAATCTGGATACCGCCATTCTGCATCGTCAGGCGGCGATTATATCCAGCATGACACCCAAGGAACGCCGCACGCCTGATCTGCTGAAGGCATCGCGCAAGCGCCGCATCGCGGCTGGGTCCGGCACCACGGTGCAGGATGTGAACCGCCTGCTGAAGCAATTCGACGATATGTCCGCCATGATGAAGCGGATGAGTAAAATTGGCCAAAAGGGGCTGATGCGTGGCGGGCTCGCCGCGCTGCTCCCCCAAGGCCGGAGGCCGTTTTGATGATGGCCTTCACCAAACCCCACGTTTCAAGTCACTAAAGAAAGGAATACCTGTATGGCTCTCAAGATTCGCCTTGCTCGCGCTGGTGCCAAGAAGCGCCCCTATTATCACATCGTGGTTGCCGATAGCCGCAGCCCGCGCGATGGCCGCTTCATCGAAAAGGTGGGCTCCTATAACCCGATGCTGCCTTCTGACCATGCGGAGCGTATCCGCCTTCAGGAAGATCGCCTGAAGCATTGGCTCGGCCATGGCGCGGTGGCGACGGATCGCGTGGCGCGCTTCCTGGGCAAGGCTGGCTTGATCGCCATGCCGGCGATCCCGGCGCAGACCAAGCAGGCTGAGCCGAAGAAGAAGGCGCAGGAACGCGCCGCGGCCGCCGCGGCCGGCTGAAGCAGGCTTTAGCCAAGGGCATCACGGCAGATGGTGGGCAAGCGCATTGTGGTGGGGGAGTTCGGCAGGCCGCATGGCGTGCGCGGGCTTTTGCGCCTTAATGCCTTCACCGCCGATCCTGCCGCCGTCACCGCCTATGGCCCGCTTTCCGATGAGGCTGGCACGCGGCACTTCAGCCTGACGCTCAAGGGCCCTGATCTGGTCGCTGTTGAAGGTGTCTCGGACCGGGACGCCGCGCAGCGCCTGACCGGCACCAGGCTTTTCGTCGCGCGGGAGGCTTTGCCCCCCACCGAGGAAGAGGAATTCTACCTGACGGATCTGATCGGCCTTGCGGCAGTGACAGAAGCGGGTGCGGCACTCGGCACCGTGCGCGCGGTGGAAGACCATGGTGGCGGGGCCTTTCTGGTGATTGAGGGGGGGCAAGAAATACTGCTGCCCTTCACGCGCCAGGTGGTGCCGGTGGTGGATATCGCTTCCGGCCGCCTTGTGGTGGTGCCGCCGGCTGAAGTGCTGGTGCCCCCGCCCGAAGGGAAGGAGGCCGCCGCATGACCTGGCGCGCCGATATCCTGACGCTTTTCCCGGAAATGTTCCCCGGGCCGCTTGGGCTTTCCTTGGCCGGTCGTGGGCTGCGGGAAGCGCTTTGGTCGCTGGTCGCGCATGATATTCGCGACCATGCCAAGGACCGCCATCGCAGCGTGGATGACACGCCCTTCGGCGGTGGCGCCGGCATGGTGCTGCGCCCGGATGTGGTGGATGCGGCGGTGGGCGCGGCCTTGGCGGAAGCGCCAGGCCGGCCGGTGATCTACCTGACGCCGCGCGGGCGGTTGCTTGATCAGGCTTTGGTCCGGGAATTGGCGGCGGGTCCGGGGCTTGTGCTGCTCTGCGGGCGTTATGAAGGCGTGGATCAGCGTGTGATTGAAGCGCGCGGCATGCTGGAAGTCTCGATCGGCGATTATGTGCTGAGCGGGGGGGAATTGGCGGCACTCACACTGCTTGATGCCTGTGTGCGCTTGCTGCCGGGCGTCATGGGGGCGGCGGAAAGCGCTGCCGAGGAAAGCCATGGCGCTGAGGGGCTTTTGGAATATCCGCATTACACGCGCCCGGCCCAATGGGCCGACCGTGCCGTGCCGGAAGTGCTGCTTTCGGGCCACCACGCCGCCATCGCGGCTTGGCGTCGGGCCGAAAGCGAGAAGATCACAAAGGAACGCCGCCCCGATTTATGGGCGCGGCATGAAACGCAGCGCGGAGGCGCGGGGGCCATTGCCGGCCATCCCGCCGCCGCCTAAAGAAACCGAAGAAAGGGTACCAACATGAATATCTTGCAGCAATTCGAAGCTGATCAGCAGGCGAAGCTCTCCGCCGCCCGCACCACGCCGGAATTCGGCCCGGGCGATACCGTGCGCGTCATGGTGAAGGTGGTGGAAGGCGAACGCATCCGCACCCAGGCTTATGAAGGCGTTGTGATCGCGCGGTCCAATAAGGGTGTGCAGAGCAATTTCACCGTCCGCAAGCTTTCCTATGGCGAAGGCGTGGAGCGCGTATTTCCGTTGTATAGCCCGAATGTCACGGAAATTCAGGTGATGCGTCGCGGTAAGGTACGCCGTGCGAAGCTCTATTACCTGCGTGGCCGTACCGGCAAATCCGCGCGCATTGTGGAAAAGCTGGGCGTGAAGGCTGCTAGCCCCGCCAAGGCTGCCGAAGGCTGAATTAAACGCGCCGCGCTGAAAGGCACGGCGTTTTAATGTGATGTAAGGGGGAAGATGAAATGTCAGCGCAGAAGCCGCTTACGCTGTTCGACAAGATTTGGGCTGCCCATGTGGTGGAAACCCTGCCTGACGGCACGGCGCTGCTCTACATTGACTTGCATCTGACCCATGAAGTGACGACGCCGCAGGCTTTTGATGGCCTGCGCGCCGCGGGGCGCAAGGTGCGCCGCCCGGATGCCACGCTGGCTGTGGTGGACCATAATATCGCGACCGATGACAGCCGCCGCACCGGCATTGTGGACCCCGAAAGCCGCTTGCAGGTTGAAACGCTGGAAAAGAACGTCGTTGAATTCGGCGTGCCTTACATCCCGCTGCTCGATGATCGTCAGGGCATTGTGCATGTGATCGGCCCCGAACTTGGCCGTTCGCTGCCCGGCATGACGATTGTGTGTGGTGATAGCCATACCTCGACCCATGGCGCCATGGGCGCGCTGGCGTTTGGCATTGGCACCTCGGAAGTGGAACATGTGCTGGCAACGCAGACGTTGCTGCAAAAGCCTGCCAAGAACATGCGTGTTTCCGTGGATGGCAACCTCGCTTTTGGTTGTTCCGGCAAGGATATTGTGCTGGCGATCATCGGCAAGATCGGCACGGCGGGCGGCACGGGCCATGTGATTGAATATGCCGGGGATGCGATCCGTGCGCTCGACATGGCCGGCCGCATGACGGTCTGCAACATGACCATCGAAGGTGGCGCGCGGGCTGGCATGGTGGCGCCGGACCAAACCACGTTTGATTACATCGCGAAAACGCCGAATGGCCCGAAGGATGAGGCTCTCAAGCGCGCGCTCGAATGGTGGAAGACGCTGCCTTCTGATGCGGGTGCCCATTTCGACAAGGAATTGCGCCTGGCTGCGCATGAGATTGCGCCGCAAGTGACCTGGGGCACGAACCCGGAAGCGGTGCTGCCGATCACTGGCATCGTGCCGAACCCAGCGGATGAGGGCGATGAAGCCAAGCGCGCGCAATTGCAGCGCATGGTTGACTATATGGGCCTGACGCCCGGCCAACGCCTGACCGATCTCAAGGTTGATGTTGTTTTCGTGGGTTCCTGCACCAATAGCCGCATTGAAGATATCCGCGCTGCCGCCGCCATCGCCAAGGGTCGCCGCGTGGCGGATCATGTGCGCGCTTTGGTCGTGCCTGGTTCGGGCCTCGTGAAGAAGCAAGCCGAAGCCGAAGGGCTGGATCGCATCCTGATGGAAGCGGGTTTTGAATGGCGCGAAGCGGGCTGTTCCATGTGCCTAGGCATGAACCCCGATAAGCTCACACCTGGTCAGCGCAGCGCCAGCACGTCCAACCGTAATTTCGAAGGCCGTCAGGGCCCCGGTGGGCGGACCCATTTGTTGAGCCCCGCCATGGCCGCCGCGGCGGCGCTCGCGGGCCATTTGGCCGATGTGCGTGATTATCAGCCGAAGGGAGCGATCTGAGATGCAAGCCTTCACCAAACTTACCGGTATCGCGGCACCTTTGCCCAAGGCGAATGTGGATACGGACCAGATCATCCCTGCGCGGTTTTTGAAATCCATCAGCCGGCTCGGCTTCGGGAAGAATCTTTTTGCCAATTTCCGCTTCAAGGAAGATGGCACGGAAAACCCGGATTTTGTCCTTAATCAGGAACCGTACCGCCGCGCGGAAGTCCTGATTGCGTTTGAGAATTTCGGCTGCGGGTCTTCGCGTGAGCACGCACCTTGGGCCTTGCTTGATTTCGGCATTCGCTGCGTGATCGCCCCTGATTTCGCGGATATCTTCAACAATAATTGCTTCAAGAATGGCGTGCTGCCGGTGCGCCTGCCGCGCGAGATTTGCGAAAAGCTGATGGAAGACGCGAAGATGGGCGGCAATGCGCGCATCAGCGTTGATCTGGAACGCCAGGTGGTTGTGCGCCCGAATGGGGAGGAAATTCCCTTCCAGACCGATCCGCTGCGGCGGCATCTGATGCTGAATGGGCTGGATGATATCGGCCAGACCATGCAGCATGCGCCGGCGATTGATGGCTTTGAAGCCCGTCAGCGCGCTGCCCAGCCCTGGCTTTACACCTGATTGACACGCGCCCTGGCGTAACGCCGGGGCGAAAAGGAAAACGCCATGTCATCGAATAAGAAGCTTCTTATCCTGCCCGGCGACGGGATTGGTCCCGAAGTGATGCGCGAAGTGCGCCGGGTGGTGGATTGGATGGATCGCCGCCGTCATGTCTCCTTCAATATTGAAGAAGGCTTGGTGGGTGGTGCCGCGCTGGATGCGGAAGGCACGCCTTGTTCGGATGAAACGGTGGAACGTGCGAGGGCCGTGGATGCCGTGCTGTTCGGGTCTGTCGGTGGGCCGAAATGGGATGCCATGCCCTTCGACAAACGCCCGGAATTGGGTGTGCTGCGGCTGCGCAAGGATCTTGGCCTTTTCGCCAATCTGCGCCCCGCCGTGGTGCTTGATGCCCTGGTGGATGCTTCGTCGCTGAAGCCCGATCTGGTGCGCGGGCTTGATGTGATGATTGTGCGCGAAAGCACCGGCGGCATTTATTTCGGCGAACCGCGCGGCATTCACACGGACGCCAAGGGCAAGCGCACCGGCATTGATACGGAAGTCTATACGGAAGACGAAATTGCCCGCGTGGCACGCATTGCCTTTGACCTGGCGCGCAAGCGTCGCAACAAAGTCACCAGTGTTGAGAAGGCGAATGTCATGCAATCCGGGCGCCTATGGCGCGCAGTGGTGGGTGAGATCGGCAAGGCGGAATTCCCCGATGTCGAACTTGAACACATGTATGCCGATAATTGCGCCATGCAGCTTTGCTCTCGCCCCAAGCAGTTTGATGTCATCCTGGGGTCGAACCTGTTTGGCGATGTGCTGTCTGATCTGGCCGCGGCTTTGACCGGCTCGCTCGGCATGCTGCCATCGGCGACACTGGGCGCCGTGGATGCCTCTGGCCGCCGCCATGCGCTGTATGAGCCCGTGCATGGCTCTGCGCCGGATATCGCCGGCAAGGGCATCGCCAATCCTTGTGCGCAGATCCTGTCCTTCGCGATGCTGCTGCGCTGGTCCTTCGGCATGGAGGAAGATGCGCGCCTGGTGGAGACCGCGGTGGAGAAGGTATTGGCCGGTGGCCTCCGCACTGCCGATATCATGCAGCCCGGCATGGCGCGCGTTGGCACGAGTGTGATGGGCGAAGCGCTGGTGCGGGAATTGGATAAACTCTCTGCATGACAAATTAGCGACGGCTTCGGGGTTGCGCCTTAGGCGTGGCTCCGCTATCCGTCGCGGCGT
>JBILPX010000391.1:0-2801 GCA_044373565.1 Roseomonas sp. | reverse complement strand
TCTTGGGCGGTCACTCGCTTCCGGCCGGCCTGTGTGGTCTGATCTTTCAAGCGCCATCGGCAATACGCTGATGCTGGCGGCTTCCGCTTCCCTGCTGGGCTTCATCCTTGGCTGCGTGCTGGGTGGGCTTGCTGGCACCTTCCGCGGTTCCTGGCTTGATCGCGCGGCAGTAACGCTGGCGGTCGGCGGCGTTTCCGTGCCGCATTATTGGCTTGGCATGGTGATGGTGGTGATTTTTTCCGTCCAATTGAATTGGCTGCCGGCCATGGGCGCGGGGCCGGGCGGGTCTTCCGACTGGGTATGGAATTGGGAGCATATCAAGCATCTGATCCTGCCAACCGTAACGCTTTGCGTGATTCCCATGGGGATTATCACGCGCACAGTGCGCGGCATTATTGCGGAAATCATGAACCAGGAATTTGTGACCGCTTTGCGCGGCAAGGGCCTCACGCGGCGCGGCGTGTTCCTGCATGTGGTGAAGAATGCCGCCCCCACGGCGCTTGCGGTGATGGGCTTGCAGCTTGGCTATCTGATGGGCGGTTCAATCCTGGTAGAGACCGTATTTTCCTGGCCCGGCACTGGGCTTTTGCTGAACAACGCGATTTTTCAGCGCGATTTGCCGGTGCTGCAAGGGACCATTCTGGTGCTGGCCATGTTCTTCGTCGGACTCAATCTTCTGGTGGATCTGATGCAAACCGCGCTCGATCCGCGCATCAAGCGGGGCTGAGGCCATGTCCAATAGCGCGACCACCCCATCGGCGGCGGAAGCTGAACTCGCGGTCCAGGCGCTGCAGGCCGCAGAAAGCTCCACCGGGTATTGGGCTGGTGTCTGGAAACGCGTGCGGCGCGACCCGGTGACTATCTTCTGTGCGTCGGTCCTGTTGCTGATGCTGCTCGCATTCGTCTTCGCGTCCCTGATCGCGCCGCATGACCCGTATCAGGGCAGCATGATCCGGCGCCTGCGCGCTGTCGGTACGCCGAATCACATCCTGGGCACGGATGAACTTGGGCGCGATATGCTGACGCGCCTGCTTTATGGCGGGCGGCTTTCCTGGTTCATGGGCATTACGCCTGTCGCGCTCGCTTTTGTGATTGGAACGGTGCTGGGCGTGCTGGCGGGTTATGCTGGCGGTAAGACCAATATGGCCATCATGCGCATCACTGATGTGTTCTACGCCTTTCCATCCGTACTGCTGGCGGTGGCGATCTCAGGCGCGCTTGGCGCGGGGATTATCAATGCAATTCTGGCGCTGACCTTGGTCTTCGTCCCGCCCATCATCCGCGTGGCGGAAACCGTGACCACGGGCGTGCGCAATCTGGATTTCGTGGATGCGGCGCGCGCCTCAGGCGCCAATGCCTTCACCATTGTGCGCGTGCATGTGCTGGGCAATGTGCTGGGGCCGATCTTTGTCTATGCAACATCGCTGATCAGCGTTTCGATGATTTTGGCCTCGGGCCTTTCCTTCCTTGGGCTTGGCACCAAGCCGCCTGAACCGGAATGGGGGCTGATGCTGAATACGCTCCGCACCGCGATTTACGTGCAGCCCTGGATTGCGATCCTGCCGGGGATTTGCATTTTCGTGACGTCCATCTGCTTCAATCTGGTGAGCGATGGCTTGCGGCAGGCGATGGATGTGAAGGGCTGAGTCGCAGCCCTTTGCCACTGGCTACTCGGCCAAGTTTGGCACCTTGCCAGGCCGGCCTAGTAGCCAGCCCTGCATGGCGTCACAGCCCGCCTTTTCCAGGGCGCGGAGCTGCGCCAGCGTTTCCACGCTTTTCGCCACCACAATCGTGCCCAGCGCATGGGCGGTTTCCACCTGACCGGTGGTGAGCGCAAGCGCGCGACGCGCTGAGAGAGCTTCCCCATCCAGCCCGGCGCAAAGGCTTGGATGCAGCTTCACCATGGGGAAGGGAATCGCGCGCAAGGCCAGGATGGTGCCGCGCGCCACACCAAAATCATCCAGCGCCGCCACAACGCCAAGACCGCGCAGCCCGGCCGCCAGATTAGCCGCCGCATCATGCCAGAGGGAGACCGCATTGGCCGGCATTTCCACCGCCAAGCCGCGGGGGTCCGTATCGGCATCATAAAGCGCACGGCGTATCAAAGCGGTGCCATCGCCGCGCAGGAACGCCTCGGCGGTGATATTGACCGATATATAGGGGGCAGACCGCGGCCAACGCGCGCGGATCCGGCAGGCCTCATTGAAAACCCAGGCATCCAGCGCGGCAGCCATGCCCGCCTGGGTTGCGGCATTGACCGTTTCCATGGCCAGGATGGGGCCAAGATCGGGGTGCACCCAGCGCAGCAGCGCCTCATAGCCCACGGTTTCCAGGCCATTGGCGCTGCAGACGGGCTGCAGATCTAGCCTGAGGCCGGCGCCATCATTGGCCAAAGCCTCAGCGATGCCCTGGCGGAGTTCCGCCGGCGAATGGGCAAGCTCCAGCCCCGCCGCCGCCCGATCGCCTTGACTGCCAAACCCGTCGCTCATGCCTGCGCCCTCAATCACTTGAGGGCGCATTAAACACCGGAACTGCTTACGGGCTGGTTACCAGCCGCGCGGGAAGTGAAAGCGGCTTAGCCGACGATTTCGCTGCCAGCGAAGAAATAGGCGATTTCGCTCGCGGCGTTCTCGGCGCTGTCAGACCCATGGACCGAATTCGCTTCAATGTTTTCGGCAAAAAGCTTGCGGATGGTGCCGGGGGCGGCATTGGCGGGGTTGGTCGCACCCATCAATTCGCGGTTGCGGGCGACCGCGTTCTCGCCTTCCAGCACCTGCACCACTACGGGGCCGGAGATCATG
>JBILPX010000390.1:0-2807 GCA_044373565.1 Roseomonas sp. | reverse complement strand
CGCGGCCTGATCCCGGCGTGAAACCAGCTGATCATGGAATAGATATCATAGACCGGCAGGCCGAGCGCATCACGCAGCGCCGCCGCATAGGGCGGCATATTGGTGCATTCCAGCACAATGGCACCAACATCCGGATGCTGCGCGACCAGCGCGCGCCCCGCATCCAGGATATCCTGCGTCGCCAGATCAATATCCATATCCTGGTGATCGGCACGGATCAGGACGCGGAAAAACTCCCGTCCACCTTCCGTGCCGACACAGGGGATATCGCGCGGCACGCCGGCGGCATCCAGATGCGCCGGCGTCAGTGATTGCTTGCTGACGGTAATCACGCCGACGCGCTTGCCGGGCGGCAGTGTAGCTTGCACCCAAGGCACCTGCATTAGCGAAGAAGTGGCCACGGGCACCTGCACCGCTTCTGCCAATTCGCGCTGGAACAGGGATAGGAAGCCGCAATTGGTGGTGATGGCCTCGGCCCCCAGATGGACCAATTCCTGCGCGGCGGCGATAAAAACCGGCAAAAGCCCCTTGGCGCCCAGCAGCACCACCTTTTTGGGCGTCGCGCCAGACACCACGCGAAACAGCACGGGGAAGGGCCAGGTCTCGCCATTGCCCATATCGCCGGGGATTCGGGGAAAGCGCGCTTCGAGCATCAATATGCCAAGCGGCGCGCCATAGATGGATTTACCGCCGCGTGCGATGCGCGGCGCTGAATTTGGGCTGTTCATTCCTGAAGCTTAGATGGCTAAGATGCCATCCAACAATCCCGGGGAGTTTCGAACCATGCGCCTTAGACTGCTTGCCGCGCTTTTCGCCGGCCTGATCGCCTCGCCCGTTCTGGCACAGGGCGATGCTTGGCCCAACCGCCCGATCACGCTGATGGGTGGATTCCCCAATGGCGCTGGTACGGATATTTATGCGCGGCGCTTGGCCGAACCGCTTTCCCGCGCACTTGGCCAGTCAGTCGTGGTGGATAGTCGCACCGGCGCCGGGGGCAATATCGGGTCGGATTTCGTCGCCAAATCGCGGCCCGATGGCTACACCTTCTATTTCGGCACGGCTGGCACGCATGCCATCAATGCTGCGCTGTATAAGAACCTGCCCTTTGATGTGCAGCGGGATTTCACCCCCGTGGTGCTGCTCGGCGATGTGCCCAATGTCATGATCGTGAGCCCGGAAAAGCGCCCGCAATTCCAGAATTGTGCGCAGGTGCTGGCGGCGGCGCGGGCGCGGCCCCAGGCGGTTTCCTATGCCTCCACCGGCAATGGCGCCTCCACCCATCTGGCCGGGGTACAATTCGCCATCGCTGCCAATCTTGACCTGCTGCATGTGCCCTATCGCGGCCAGCCCGGCGCCATGACGTCCTTGCTGGCGGGCGATACCGACCTGTTCTTCAACCAATCCGGCGCGGCCATGGGGCCGATTCGCCAAGGCCAGGTCCGGCCGCTGGCGGTGATGAGCCCCGCACGACTCGCCGCACTCCCGGATGTGCCCACGGTCGCGGAGGCTTGCGGCACACCGCCCATGGATACCAGCACCTGGTACGCCATCCTGGCCCCAGCTGGCCTGCCTGACCCGATCCTGCGGCGCATGAATACCGAGATCAATCGCATCATCACCACGCCCGAATTCCGCACCTGGCTCGTGCAGGACCAAGCCATCACGCCGCCCGCCGCGCCTAATACGCCCGAGCAATTCCGCGAAACCCTGGCCCGCGACATTACCCGCTGGGCCGAGGTGGTGCGGCGTTCCGGTGCAACGGTGGATTGAAGCGCTCCATCATCTTGCAATCGTGCCCCGCCGGCCCTTAGTGCCTGTCCCCTTCGCGTCCGCTCAGCGGACAGGCACTAAACTTTTGTTCGGTCGCATTTTCCGAGCCGCCAAGTGATTTCACTTGGCTTGAAAATGCTCTAATCGAAGGCGAAACCGGAGCTAGACCAATGGATATGCATCATTCCCAGGAAGCCCATGCCGAAATCCGTGAGGAAGTGCGCAAGCTCTGCGCGCGCTTCCCGGGCGAATATTGGCGTGAACTCGACACCCGCCGCGGCTACCCGACCGAATTCGTCAAGGCGCTGACCGATGCTGGTTGGTTGGCCGCGCTTATTCCGGAAGAATTTGGCGGGTCTGGCCTGCCGCTTTCGGCGGCTGCGGCGATTCTGGAAGAAATCCACACCACTGGCTGCAATGCGGCTGCCTGTCACGCGCAGATGTACATCATGGGCACCATCCTGAAGCATGGCAGCCCAGAACAGAAGCAGAAGTACCTGCCGAAAATCGCCACCGGCGAATTGCGCCTGCAAGCCTTTGGCGTGACGGAGCCCACCAGCGGCACCGATACCACCAGCCTTCGTACCTTTGCGCAAAAGCAGGGCGACAAATACATCGTCAATGGCCAGAAGATCTGGACCAGCCGTGCGGAACATTCCGATCTGATGCTGCTGCTGGCGCGCACCACGCCGCGCGATCAGGTGGCCAAGCGCACCGATGGGCTTTCGACCTTCATCGTGGATATGAAAAAGGCGCTCGGCAATGGTCTGACCATCCGCCCAATCCGCACCATGATGAACCATAATTCCTGCGAGGTCTTCTTCGACAATATGGAAGTGCCGGCGGAAAATCTGGTCGGCCAGGAAGGCAAGGGCTTCCGCTACATCCTGGATGGCATGAATGCCGAACGCCTGCTGATTGCTGCTGAGACTATTGGCGATGCCAAATGGTTCATCAATAAATCAGTTGATTATTCGAAGCAGCGCGTGTTGTTCGGCCGTCCCATCGGTCAGAATCAAGGCGTGCAATTTCCAATC
>JBILPX010000389.1:0-2815 GCA_044373565.1 Roseomonas sp. | reverse complement strand
AAGGCAGCCAGCATGCCGGCGGGCATGACGATGAAGGAGGTGAGGGGCACCGCCACCGCATTCGCCGCCACGCCATACCATTGCAGCCGGCCAAAATGGGCGAGGCCGAAGGGTGCGGTCGCGGCGCCAGCCAGGACGGAGGTGAGCATCAACCCCATTACGCCTAACGCGACTCGCCTGACCCAACCGGGGCTGGCGCGTAGCTTCGTGAGGCTTGGTTGCAGCGCTTCCCAGCCCGCGATCAAGGCGAGCACCGCAGCGAAAGACATCTGGAAAGACGGGCCAAGAAGCGAAGCCGGATCGAAGATCATCACCACCGCCGCAGCCCAGGCAAGGCCGCGTAGCGATATCGCTTTGCGCCCTGCCAGAATGGCAAGCGTGACAAGGCAAGCCATGGCGAAGCTGCGCTGCATGGGTACCTGTGCGCCGGTCAGCAACATGTAAAAGCCTCCCGCAAGCAATGCGGCGCAGCCGGCCAGCAGTTTGCCGGGAACGCGGAGTGCCAGTGGGCGATACAATGCCAGCAGCAAGCGGCAGACCCAGAAGGAAACGCTCATCACAATCGCGATATGCAGTCCGGAGACAGACAGTAGATGCGCCAACCCAGAATCACGCATGGCATTCAGATCGGCCGCCGGGATCGCGCTTTGGCTGCCAGTCAGCAAAGCGGCGGAGATCGCGCCAGCGGGCCCAGGCAGGGTGGCCATCACGCGTGCTTCGAGAACTGTTCGCAAGCCCGATAGCGGTGGCGCTTGCCCCGCGCCTGGCGTTACCTCGGCGGGGCCAATGGCGAAGCCCACGCCGCCTTGGCCACTGAAATAGGCCGCTCGTTGGAAATCCCAGGCTCCTGGATAGGCCGGCGCTGCGGGCGGGCGAATCAGCGCCCTGACGCGCAGCAGATCGCCAGGTGCGGGCCGTGCAGGGTCATCATTACGCAGGCGCAGGCGCAAGCTACGCTCAAGGATTGGTGCCTCAGGTCCAAGCCTTGCTTGTGCCAGTGTGACCCGCAGCCCCTGGGGCAGCGCTTCGACATTCTGGACAATGCCTTCAACCACCATTGCCCGCGACGGCGGCGTTATGGGTGGGGCTGCCCTTTGCGCGTGCCAAAGCACCACCGCGAAACCGAAGCTGCACGCGGCTATCATGGAGCAAAGCCAACCGCAAAAGGGTAGGCGTCGCGCAAGGACAAGGGCGGCAATGATCAGCGGAGGGGCCAGCCAGATCAGGCGCGCATCAGGTTCCGTGCGCAGACTGAAATAGAAAAGGATGCCCGCGCCCATGGCGACCGGCAGCCAGAGTGCTTGCTGCTGACGCTCCGCCGCAAAGGATTCTTGTGCCCATGTCAGGACCGCACGCCACCTGACCGCGATTGCCGTCATGGCCGTACCAAGGACGCGGAGGAGGATGGCGGAAGCACAACCATAAGTTTATATGGTGCTGCATAAACAACCAAAAGGGAAATTGATCAGCCGCCCGGCCAAAGCTCAGATTTCCCCGGCGCTGCTTGTGGTTTAAAGGCAGGGCATAAGGAGAATGATTATCACACCATGACAGTTCGCACGCGCTTCGCCCCATCCCCTACCGGCTATCTGCATATCGGCGGGGCTCGCACCGCTTTGTTCAACTGGCTTTTTGCGCGCCACCACGGCGGGGAATACCTTCTCCGTATCGAGGATACGGACCGGGAACGCTCTACCCGGGAAGCGGTTGATCAGATCCGGGATAGCCTGGCTTGGCTTGGGCTTTCGCCCGATGAACCGCCGGTCTTCCAGGCGCAGCGCGAGGCACGGCATCGCGAAATCGCGGAGGCTCTGCTGGCGATGGGCAAGGCATATCGCTGCTGGGCGACGCCTGAAGAACTGGCCGAAATGCGCGAACGCGCTGCGGCGGAAGGCCGCCCGCCACGCTATGACCGCCGCTGGCGGGACCGTGAGCCTGGCCCGGAACAGGCGGGCAAGCCCTTCGCCATTCGTATCAAGGCGCCGCTTGAAGGCGAGACCATTGTGCCGGATTTGGTGCAGGGCGAAGTGCGCGTCGCCAATAGCGAACTGGATGACATGATCATCCTGCGGAGTGACGGCACGCCCACCTATCTGCACGCCGTTGTGGTGGATGATCACGATATGCGCATCACCCATGTGATCCGCGGCGATGACCATCTGACCAATACCTTCCGCCAATGCATGGTTTATGATGCGATGGGATGGCATCGCCCTTACTTCGCCCATGTGCCGCTGATCCATGGCGCGGATGGCGCCAAGCTTTCCAAGCGCCATGGCGCGGTATCCGTGTTGGATTTTCGTGAGCAAGGCTTTCTGCCCGATGCTGCTTGCAATTATTTGTTGCGGCTTGGCTGGGGGCATGGGGATGAGGAATTCATCCCGCGTGATCGGGCCGTGACGCTATTCGATATCAAAGATGTCGGGCGCGCCGCGGCGCGGATGGATTACGCGAAGCTAACGCATTTGAACGGGCAATATCTGCGCCTGGCCGATGATGATCTGCTGACGCGCGATGTCCTGGAACGGCTAGCCAAGCGTACCGTGCTGTTTGGACCTGATGGCGCCAAGCGCGTGCGGATGCTGATGCCTGCCTTGAAGGAAAGGGCGAAGACGCTGGAAGAACTGACGGGGGCAGCGGTCTTTGCAGTGCAGGATGGCCCGCCCGTTATGGAAGCCAAGGCAGAGGCTTTGCTGACGCCAGAAGCAAAAGCGCGCCTTGCCGATCTGGCGGTTTTTTTGCAGACAGCACCTTGGGAGAAGCAGGATCTGGATCAGTGGCTGCGCGATTACTGTGAGGTGAAGGGCATCAAGCT
>JBILPX010000109.1:0-9162 GCA_044373565.1 Roseomonas sp. | reverse complement strand
TTTATTGCTGGCTACGCCCCGTCTCAACGCCAAGCTGATAAGCGCGCTGTTAATTGCGACGCGATTGGCCAACCGCGTAACCGCCAGCAGCGCCGACGCCAGCACCAATCAGCGCCCCCCAACCGGCATTTCCGGAAAAGGAGCCAATCGCGGCACCCCCAAGCGCACCAACCCCGGTGCCAATCGCTGTGCTTCGCTGCGTATCGCTCATACCCGCGCAGCCGGTCACTGCCAGCAGCGCCAAGCACGCAACACCTATTTTCCATTTGCCAGCCATCGGAATCTCCTTGGCGATTGCCAATTTTATCAGTCTTGATTCAACGCCGCGCCGAACGTGCAGCGCAGGGGTATTGCGCCGCGGCAAAACGCAACAGCCCATCCGCTGCGCGCAAGCCATCAAATTGCGGATTCGCGGCTGACCAAGCCACGAAGCTTGCCGCTACCTGATCGAGCGTGGGCGATGGAGAGGGCAGGCAGAAGCCGGGCCGCGTGCCCTGGCGCTTATGCATGGAATCGCTGGTTTGTCCCGTCCCCACCATCACGCCATGGCAGAAATGCACCGCCGCCGCGTAAGACGCTTCCTGCGCGCTTGCACCGCATAGCCTTGCCAAGGCGCCTGTTGTACCGGCAGTGAAGGTTTCGCCTGTAATGGCATTTTGTTGTGCCGAAGCCATTGGCGCCGTGCCGATTGCCACCGCAACTGCCGCCATGGGGAGGAAAAAGCCAAAACCACGTAACGCCATCATATCCTCCTGAACCGCGACGGGAAACTAGCGTACGCGTCTCGCCACCCGCTTGGCAATTGAAATCATGTCTGCGCAGTGTGCGGCGCGTCCCCACATTTGACGCAAAACCCTTCAATCTCCACCGTCGTACGCGCGGCAGAAAAACCGGCCTTGGCGGCGGCCGCGCTGATTGCCTCAGCCACGCCGTGATCAGAAATCTCCCGCGTCGCACCACACCCGCGACAGATCAGGAATTGATGCGGATGGTCATGCGCATGGTCGTGATGCGCGCCATGCCCTTCCAAGGCCTCATTACAGCCCATGAAGGCGTTCAGCCTTTCAAGCCGATGGATCAAACCCTGTTCGAGCAGAAAATCGAGCGCGCGATACACTGTGGGCGGCGCGGCCTTGGCGCGGCTTGCCTTCAATTGATCAAGCAAGGCATAGGCACCAATCGGCGCCTCAGATTCCAACACTAGGCGCAGCACATCGCGGCGCAGTGGCGTAAGCTGTACGCCGCGCGTTTGGCAAAGCGCCTCCGCCCTTTCGAGCGCCGTCAAATGATGAGCTGATCCATGCATATCGCTTCCTAACAGGAATCGCGCATGTTATAAAGTAACGATGTCAGTCCCCACCATTTCCGCCACTGCGCGCGTCACCCTGCTTGCCGCCATCAAGCCCGATGCCGCCGGCCTCATCCCCGCTATAGCTCAGCAGCATGATACGGGCGAAGTGCTGATGATGGCCTGGATGAATGCCGAAAGCCTAGCCGAGACACTCGCAACCGGCCGCGTCTGCTATTTTTCGCGCTCGCGTCAAGCGCTTTGGCGCAAGGGGGAAACATCCGGCCAGGTGCAGATGCTGGTGGACCTCCGGCTTGATTGTGATGGAGATACCATTCTGCTGCTGGTGGATCAGAACGGCGTTGCCTGCCATACTGGGCGGCGCAATTGCTTCTACCGCGCGCCGCGCGGCGATGCGCTGGCCAATATCGCGGAGCCGCTGATGGACCCGGAAGCGCTTTACCGCAAATGACGCTCATCCCTGTCACGGTGCTGACCGGCTTTCTGGGCGCGGGGAAGACCACGCTGTTGAACCGGCTGCTGAAGCATCCGGAGATGGCCGGCAGTGCAGTGCTGATCAATGAATTTGGCGAAATCGGGCTGGACCATCTACTGGTCGAGAAACTCGATGACGATACCGTACTGCTCAATGCCGGCTGCCTTTGCTGCACCATTCGCGGTGATTTGCAGCGCGCTTTGCGTGATTTGGCGCTGAAGGCCGAAGCCGGGCATGAAATTCGCCGCGTGCTGATTGAAACCACCGGCCTGGCTGACCCCGCCCCCATTCTGCAAACACTGATGAGCGACCCGGTGGCGCTGCGTTCCTTTCGCTTGGATGGCGTGGTGACGGTGGTGGATGCGGTGCTTGGCACCACAACGCTGGACAGCCAGATTGAAGCCGTGAAGCAGGCCGCCGTGGCCGACCGGCTGATCCTGAGTAAGACAGATATCGCGAGCGCCGATCAAATCAGCGTGCTTGAAGCGCGCCTGCATGGGCTCAATCCCGGCGCGCCGATCAGGCGCGTTGTGGCGGGGGATGTCGCGCCGGATTTCCTGTTTGGTACCGGCGGCTTTGACCCCTCAGGCAAGATCGCCGATGTCGCTGCCTGGTTAGCGGCGGAAGCGGCGCATCACCATCATCATGGTCATCACCATGACCCGAACCGCCATGATGCGCGCATCCAGGCCTTTGGTCTGACCTTCGCCGAACCTCTCCCCTGGGAGGGGTTGGCGAGTTGGCTTGAAATGCTCGCTATCACGCGCGGCGCCAGCATTTTGCGCATGAAGGGCATTCTAAACCTGCAAGGGGAGGATCGCCCGGTGGTGCTGCATGGCGTGCAGCATGTGTTCCACCCGCCGGAACGCCTGGCCGCCTGGCCGGCAGGGCATGATCGGCAATCCCGGCTGGTTTTTATCCTGCGCGATCTGGACCGCGCCGTGGTGGAAGAAGGCTTGGCCGCCTTCCTGCAAGCGGCACGCGACAAGGCTGCGCTTGCCGCCGGCGCGAAATGATTCCGCCGCACGGATTTCTCGGCTAATAACCCGCCATGCCCCCTGCCCCTTTGATATTTGAGACCCTCTCTGGCGCTGCGCTCACTGCGCGGTTGGATGCGCTGGCTGGCCTGCGGATTCGTGTCTTTCGCGAATGGCCTTATCTTTACGATGGCGATGCGGCGCATGAGGCGCGCTACCTTGCAGCCTATGCGCAAAGCCCCGGCGCGCTGGTGGTGGCGGCCAGTACGCCACAGGGCGAAGCGGTTGGCATGGCCACCTGCCAGCCAGGGCATGAAGCCAGCGAAAAGCTCCGCGCTTCCTGGGCTGCGGCAGGGCTGGATGCGGTGACGCTATGTTATTTCGGTGAGAGTGTTTTATTGCCGGAATATCGCCGCCAGGGCGCTGGAGTGCACTTTTTTCAGGAACGCGAAGCGCATGCGCGCCGTTTGGGGCTTTCCATCGCTGCCTTCTGTTGCGTTGTGCGCAATGAAAACGACCCGCGCCGACCGCGCGATTACACACCGCTGGATAGCTTCTGGCGCAATCGCGGCTATGAAGCGCGGCCCGATATCTCCACCGTGATGTCCTGGCGCGAAGTGGACGATACGCGCGAAACACCGCATGTGCTTTCCTTCTGGATCAAGCAGCTTTCATGACGGAAGCAGCCCCCATCCGCCTTGGCCTACTGCAATATCCCGTGGGCCGCCCGGCCTCCATCGTGGCATTCGCGGCTGCGCTTGATCGCTGGCTGGAAGAAGGCCGCGCGCAGGCGGATTTGCTGGTGCTGCCGGAATATGCCGCCGTGGAACTCGGCGCTGGGCTGAATGGTGGCGAGGTTACTGAAGCCGCAGAGCTTGCCGCCATGATCACCGCGGCATCGGACATCCTGAGCGCGATGCGAGATGCCGCACGGCGCCACCGCGTCTGGCTTCAACCCGGCAGCTTGCCAATGCGCGCATCCGATGGCCGAGTGCTTAATCGTGCGCCTTTGATTACCCCAGAAGGGCTGACCGCCTTTCAGGATAAGCGCGCCATGACGCGGTTTGAAACTGAACGCTGGGGCATCAGCCAAGGCGCCGATCCCAATGTGTTTGACACGCCCTGGGGCAGGATCGGCATTTCAATCTGCTATGATATCGAATTCTCAAAGCATGCGCGCGTGCAAGTCATGGCCGGCGCCTGGCTGATCCTATCGCCAAGCTGCACGGATACGCTCGCTGGTTTCAATCGCGTGCATTTCTCTGCCCGCGCGCGCGCTTTGGAAAACCAATGCTATGTCGCGATCACGCCAACAATTGGCGAAGCGCCATGGTCCGCGGCGCTTGATGTCAATCGCGGTCGCGCCGGTGTTTTTGGCCCGATGGATCGTGGCTTTCCCGCTGACGGTATCCTCGCCGAGGGCCAGATGGACGCACCGGGTTGGGTGTTTTGCACGCTCGATCCAAGTTTGATCGAAGCCGTGCGGCGCGATGGCGCTGTGCTCAATCACCGCGATTGGCCAAGGGCGCCCTTTGGCTCACCCAAACCAGCCAGCTTCGCATGACGCTGATCTATATCATCGCTGGCGAGGCTTCAGGCGATGTGCTCGGTGCGCGCCTGGTCGCGGCCTTGCGCAAGGCACGCCCTGATCTGAATTTCGCCGGCATTGGCGGCGAACGCATGGCCGAACAAGGCATGCCAAGCCTTTTTCCCTACCGCGAATTGGCGCTGATGGGCCTGCTGGAAGTGCTGCCGCGCATCCGACAATTGAAGCGCCGCCTGGCGCAGACCGAAGCCGATATCCTCACGCGCCAACCCGCCCTGCTGGTCACGATTGACAGCCCCGGTTTTACGTTGCGGATCGCGGAGGCCGTGAAGCCGCAAGGCATCCGCGTGATGCATTACGTGGCGCCGCAGGTCTGGGCGTGGCGGCAGGGGCGCGTCAAAAAACTCCGGCACAAGATTGATCATTTGCTGTGTCTGCTGCCGTTCGAGCCCGCGTTTTTCGAAGCGGCTGGCATACCCGTGACTTTCGTGGGCCATCCCGTGCTGGAAAGCGGGGTGGATCAGGGCAATGCCGCGCGTTTCCGCGCCCGCCACGGGCTGGCGGCAACAGATCGCCCGCTGATCATCATGCCGGGCAGTCGGCGTATTGAAGCAACGCGCCTGCTGCCGATTTTTGGTGCCACCTTGAAGTCCGTGTTGCCACAAAACCCAGCGCTGCGCCCGGTGGTCGCTGTCTCACCTATTGTTGCGCCGCTGGTGCGCGAAGCGGCGGCGCAATGGCCCGCTGCACCCATTCTGGTGGAAGACATCGCCGATAAGCATGATGCCTTCGCGGCAGCGGCAGAAAACGGTGCGGGGTTGATCAAATCCGGCACCTCATCGCTTGAAATGGCGGTGGCGGGCGTACCGCATATCGTTGCCTATCGCGTCAATCCCATCACTGCGGCGATTATACGGCGGCTGGTCAAGGTGCCGCATGTCTCGCTGGTAAATCTGCTTTGTGCGCGGGAAGTGGTGCCGGAACGCATTCAGGAAAGCTGCACGCCGGAAGGGCTAACCGCCGCGCTGCTGCCGCTGTTGCGCGACGATGCGGCGGTGGCAGCGCAGCGCCAGGGTTTTGCGGAAACCCTGGCCAAGCTACGCGCGCCCGAAGGCACACCATCGGAAGCGGCAGCAGCAGCGGTACTCGCCGCGCTGCCTTAATCAGCCTCAGGGCTGCATATGCGCCCCGCCACACTGCACCCAATTCTGCCCGGTGATGAAGGAAGCCCCATCGGAGAGCAGGAAGCAAATCAAAGGCGCCACTTCGGATGGCAGAGCCACGCGATTAAGCGGAATGCGCGCCAGCGTGCGTTCACGGAAACGTTCTGAACGGATAACCTCGGTCATTGGTGTTTCCACCGTGCCGAAGCCAACGCTATTCACGCGAATACCATACCGCGCCCATTCGCTTGCCGCTGTCATGGTCACACCGAAAAGCCCGGCCTTGGCGGCGGAATAATTCACCTGACCAATGCTGCCACGCTTGCCAGCGGTGGAGGAGATATTGACGATCGCACCAGGGCGTTCATCACCGGCGCGCGCGCGTTCAATCATGTGTTTGCCCACCGCCTGCTGCATCAAATGGCAGGCCGTCAGGTTCACATTGATCACTTCCTGCCATTGGCGGAGCGTCATTTTCTCGATCATCGCGGGGCGCGTGATGCCGGCGCAATTCACCAGCCCATGGACGGCACCAAAACGCGCCACGGCATCAGCCACGCATTGCGGGCCAAATTCTTCCTCACTCACATCGCCTTCAATGGCCATGGTGTGATCGCCAGCCAGGTCTTCCGCCACCTGCATCAGGGTTTCGCGGTTGCGTTCCACCATCACCAGATTGCCGCCAAGCCCCAGCACCAATTCGGATATGGCACGGCCAATACCCTGCCCCGCACCAGTCACGATGATGGTCTTGCCTGTGAGTGCCATCGGATTCATCATTGTCGTTTCCTTCCTAATTCTGTCTGCAAAAACTACGCTCTCAATTCAACCGCAGCCCACGAATCAATTCCGGGCTCGGCTTCGCCTCACCGCGTTCAACGCGCTTCACAATATCGGTGAGTGCCGCATTGGCCGGCGCATCAATGCCAATCGTCGCGCCCTTATCCACGACAAAGCCGTTCAGATATTCAATCTCCGTCCGCCGGCCCTTCACCATATCCTGGCCCATGGAAGGCCGATGCGCGCCACCACCACCCTTGGATGTCTCAGCCAGCCGATGCTCATCATAGCTCTGGCGCGCTACTGCATCGCCTTCCCCGGCACGGGCGATGATTTCGGGATCCAGGTGGAAAACCTCCTCCAGATCATAACCCAGAGCCTGCCCAATCCTGATCGCCTCAGACCCCAAACGCGCCGCAAAGCCGCGAATGGCATCATCGGCCACCATGTCGCGCGTGGTCAGCCCTGTGCAGGCGGAAAGCCCATTGCCCATGACATTGGCGACCAGCTTGGACCAGCGTTCGCCCCAAAGATTGCTGGTGGTCAAAGCACTATCGGTCAGCCCAACCAGCTTCGTGATGTGTTCCGCGCGCGGTGAAATCCGCCCATGCGGTTCGCCCACGCGAAATACCGTATGCGATGCCCCGCTTTTGCCCGCGGCGCGACGCACATGGCCAGGTTCGGCCAATTCCACCGTGATCAGGCTGGCAATCGCGCCCAGCACGCGGCCCCAGCCGACAATACCCGCGATCTCTTCCTCATTGATGCAATTTTGCAAGGATACAACATAACCACCCGGCGAGAGATACTGCGCGATCATCGTCGTCGCCCAGGCAGTGTCATATGATTTCATGCACATGAAGGCGATGTCTATTGGCTTCTCTTTTGCCAGGGACTGCACTTCCGTCAAATGCAGCGCGCGCGGCTTCACCGTGAATTCCGGCACATCGCGCAAATGGGTGATCTTGAGTCCCGTCTTGCGCATCGCCTCCACATGTTCGGGCCAGGGGTCAATGAAGGTCACATCCTCCCCCGCCTGGATCATATGGGCGCCGGCGTAACCGCCAACCGCACCCGCACCGAAAATCGCTATTCTTGGCTTCATCGCGTTTCCCCAAATTAGGCTGACGCGATGCTCCGCCCGGAATCGCGTGTCGGCAAGAGGGGGTCAGCCGTTGGCCTTGATCGCATCCTCAATCGCGAGCGCCCATTTCAAAGCGCGCCGCCCCGCGGCCCCATCCACCACAACCGGCCCCTGCCCCTGACACGCAGCAACAAAAGCCCCCTGTTCCGCTTCAAGGCTGTCATGATCCGTCCAGGTGGCGCGATCCACGCCATGGCCCAGCATGGTTTCCACTGCCTCCGCCCCACCGCGCCGCAGCACGGCCAGCGAGCGCGTCAGGAAATCCACCGCCATTTCGCCTTCGGTCCCAAGCACACGCAGCCGCCTTTCCATGGCAAGCGAGACTCGGGAAGCCGTGATGGAAGCCGCCCGCCCGCCAGAAAAACGCAGCCGCGCCACGGCGAAATCCGGATGGTCGGATGCTATGGCCGCCCCCACTGCCTCCACCGCTTCCGGCTCCCCGCCGGCCAATTCCATGACCAGGTCCAGATCATGGATCATCAGGTCCAGCACCACGGAGACATCCAGGCTGCGCGGGCGGAAGGGTGCCGCGCGCACCGCTTCAAAAGACAGCGCCCGCCCGCCGGAAGGCGTCGCCATCACGGTCCGAAACGCGGCCGAGAAGCGTTCAATATGCCCCACTTGCAGCACGCGCCCCTGCTGGGCCGCGAGCGCAATCAGCCGATCCGCCTGATCCAGGCTGGCGGCGATGGGCTTTTCGATGAAGACATGCCGCCCCGCCGCCAGGGCCTGTTCGGCCAGCGCATAGTGAAAGCGCGTGGGGGCGGCGATGATCAGGGCGTCCGCCGCAGCAATCACGGCTTCGGGCGCCAAGGCGGGGGCGCCGACCTCCCCGGCGATCTGGGCCGCCCTATCGAATGAGGCATCATGCAGGCCAATCAGGTGGATTGCGGGGTTGGCGGCGGCCTTCAGGGCATGGAATCGGCCAAAATGGCCAACCCCCAAAATGCCAAGACGAAGCGGGGCAGGGTTCACATTCATGCTTAGAAGCTACACCTAACCGAGGCGGGCTTGCATCCCCTGAGGTGCATCGCCATTGTCCGCCCGCTCAACCAGGGGATTCCACCAGCCCATGCTTCATTTCGCGCGCTGGAAACAGGCTGTCATTCTCGGCGTTTGTCTGCTCGGGGTACTTCTGTGCCTGCCGAACCTCATGCCGCGTTCGGCCTTTCCATCCTGGATGGAACCCCGCCAGATCAGCTTGGGGCTCGATTTGCGCGGCGGGTCCTATCTGCTTTTGGAAGTGGATTTGAACACTGTTGTGCGGGAAAGGCTGGAATCCGCGGTGGATGGCGTGCGCGGCAAGCTCCGCACCGCCAATATCCGCTATGTGAATCTGGCCGCCGACGGGCCGAACCGCCGCATGGGCTTCCGTGTGCTGGACCCGGCGCAGGTCAGCGCCGCGGCTGCGGCCTTGCGAGAATTGGCCGAACCCGTGACTTTGCCCACCGGCCAGAATGTCCCGGATATTGAGGTCACGACTGCCCCCGATGGTACCGTCACCGCTACGCTCAGCGAAGCGGGGCTTCGCGCCAAAGCCACCGCGGCCGTTGAACAATCCATTGAAATCATCCGCCGCCGCGTGGACGAAACCGGCGTTGCCGAAGCTCTCATCGCCCGCCAGGGTCAATCGCGCATTCTGGTGACACTGCCCGGCGTGGAAGACCCCAATCGGATCAAGGATTTGCTGGGCCGCACCGCGCGCATGACCTTCCATCTGGTGGATGAAGGCGCCAATCTGGCCGGCAGCCCGCCGCCTGGTGTGATG
>JBILPX010000108.1:0-9178 GCA_044373565.1 Roseomonas sp. | reverse complement strand
AGGGGCTTTATGATGATTTCATCCAGACGGATGCTTCGATCAATTCGGGCAATTCCGGCGGGCCGCTATTCAACATGCGCGGGCAGGTGATCGGCATCAATACGGCCATTGTCTCCCCAAGCGGGGTTTCGGCCGGGCTTGGCTTTTCCATCCCGTCCAATATGGCAAGCCGCGTGGTGGCGCAGCTCCGTGATGCGGGGCGCGTGCGGCGCGGTTGGATTGGCGTGAATATCCAAAGTGTGACGGATGACATTGCCGAGGCGCTTCGCCTGCCCGCTGGCACGCGCGGTGCGCTGATCGCGAATGCGCAAGCCGATGGCCCGGCGGCCAAGGCGGGGATCCGCTCGGGCGATGTGATCATTCGCTTCAATGGCACGCCAGTGCCCGAAATGCGCGCCCTGCCCAGGATTGTTGCTGACAACACTGTGGGCGGTTCAGTGCCCGTCGTGATTTGGCGCGATGGCAAGGAAGAAACCGTGACCGTCACGCTTGGCGAATTACCGACTGAACAGCGCCAGGCAGGGGCGCCGGCGGCGCCTCCTCCCGGTCAGGGGCCGGTGGAACTCACCGGGCTTGGGCTGCGGGTTGCGGCCATTACGGATGAGCTTCGCCAGCGCTTCAACCTGAAGCCCGAACAACGCGGCGTCGTGATTGTGGAAGTGACCCCCGGCACGCCGGCTGCGGAGCGTGAGCTTCGCCCCGGTGATGTGATTGTGGAAGTGCAGCAGCAGCGCGTGACAACGCCGGCGGAAGTGCAGGAACAGATTGAGCGCCTGCGTCGGCAAGACCGCAATGTTGGGCTTTTCGCGGTGGAAAATGCTGGCGGGCAGCGCTTTGTGCCGCTGCGCCTGAACGCACGGGGCAATGCGCCGGGGTAAAGCGCCCAATCCACCCATGGGATGATCCGTTCAACCGGATCATCCCAGCCTCGTTTCAGGTCAGGAAGGCGCCGCCATTCACATGAATGGTCTGGCCGGTGATGAAGCCACCCTCCGGCCCGGCCAGCATGCGAACCACATCGGCAATTTCGGCGACACTCGCGCGCCGTCCCAGCGGTATGCCCGCATCGGCCAGCGTGCTCGGCATGGACCCGGCCGAGGCACCGCGCACCGTATCCACCGCACCAGGCGCGACGCTATTTGCGCGAATGCCTTGGGGCGCCAATTCAACCGCAAGGGCGCGCATCAAGCCTTCCAGCCCCGATTTGGAGGCCGAAACATGCGCCCGATTGGGCGTGCCGACATGGGTTGAAATGCCCGATAGCCCGATGATCGAACCACCCCCGCGCGCGATCATCTGTGGCGCGAAAGCCTGGGTGACGATAAACGCGCCATCAAGTGCTACCGAGAGGATTTCTCGCCATTCCGCGAAGGACATGTCCAGAAAGCGGGTCTGGCGCCGGAGCCCGGCATTGGTCACCAGAATATCCACGCCGCCCATTTGGGCGGCGACGGCTGCGGCCATGCCGGCCACTTCTTCAGGCTTGGAGACATCAGCGCGATAGGCCATGGCGCGGCCGCCAAAGGCGATGATTTCATCGGCCACGGCCTTGATGGCACCCTCATCCGATCGGCCATTCACCACAATGGCGGCGCCATCGGCGGCGAGCCTCATCGCAATGGCGCGGCCGATATTCTTGCCGGCACCCGTGACCAGCGCGACCTTGCCCGCAAGCGAAGCATTCATGAGCGTTTCTCCATCTTCAACGTGAAGGATAGGCGCATTCGGCCAGGGATGAAATCCGCCCCAAGGCAGGATTTGCGGCGTTGCGTTTCGGCGCTTAGGATCACGCCAGCAAAGGCGCCCGGTTGGGCGCGGTGGATTGAAGGCAGAAGCACATGCTGGTTATTTCGGAACAAGGTATCGGCCATATCATCGAAGCTTGGCTCAAGCGCTTTAATGCGGCGCTGGCGGCGGGTGACAAGGCAGCGCTCAGCGCACTGTTCCGCGCTGATAGCCATTGGCGCGATATTGTGGCGCTGGGCCGGCGTATCCGTACTGTCAGCGGTCAGGGGACCCTGGTGGAGGCGCTTTTGGCCGCGGTGCAGGAAGCCGGCGCGCGGGATTTTGCGATTGACGATGAACGCGCCGCGCCGCGCTTTGTGGAGCGCGCCGGCGACGACACCATCGAAGCCGTGCTACGGTTTGAAACCAAAATCGGCACGGGTGCCGCGCTGCTGCGCCTGAAGCGCGCGGAAGCTTCAGGCGATGCGCCGATGGCCTGGGTACTGACCACGGCACTTGATAGCCTGCGTGGCCTTGACGTGGACAGCATGCGCGAAGCGCGTGAGGAACCCGCCTTCGAACGCGAATTCAACGGCCCGAATTGGCTGGATAAGCGGCGAGAGGCCGCGCGTTTTGAAGGCCAGGATCCGGCAGTGCTTGTTGTGGGTGGCGGGCATGCCGGCATCACCGCTGCCGCCTGGCTCGGTGCGCTCAATATCGAAACCCTGGTCGTGGATCGCATGGCGCGGATCGGCGATAATTGGCGGCTGCGCTACCATGGCCTCAAGCTGCACAACCAGGTGCATAGCAACCACCTGCCTTTCATGTCTTTCCCGAAGACCTGGCCGAAATACATCCCGAAGGACAAGATCGCCAATTGGCTCGAATCCTATGTCGAGACGATGGAGATCAATTTCTGGACCAAAACGAGCTTCGAAGGCGCTGAATATGATGCGGCGGCGAAATGCTGGGTGGCGCGGCTTAGGCTTGCTGATGGCAGCGAACGCATCATGCGCCCGCGCCATATCATCATGGCAACCAGCGTGAGCGGCACGCCGAGCCTGCCGGATATTCCCACACTTGACCGTTTCAAGGGTAAGGTTGTGCATTCCTCCGGCTTCAAGAATGGCGCGGAATGGAAGGATAAGCCGGTTTATGTTTTCGGCACCGGCACCAGCGCGCATGACATCACGCAGGATCTGCATGGCAATGGCGCCAAGGTGACCATGGTCCAGCGCAGCCCGACGCTGATCGTGAATGTGGAACCAAGCGCGCAGCTTTATGATGGTGTTTATTACGGCAAGGGGCCGGCGCTGGAAGACCGCGATTTGATCAATGTGTCCTTCCCGCTTTCGGTGATGAAGCAGGCGCATAAAATCCTGACAGACAAGACGCGGGAATTGGACAAACCACTGCTGGATGGGCTGGAGAAAATCGGCTTCCGTCTGGAATTCGGCGATAATGGCACGGGCTGGCCGCTGAAATATCGCTCTCGTGGAGGTGGCTATTACTTCAATGTCGGCTGTTCGGATTTGCTGGTGCGGCGCGAAGTGGGGCTGATCCAGTATCACGATATCGCGGAATTCAATGCGAACGGCATGAAGATGAAGGATGGCCGCGAATTGCCGGCGGAGCTTTTGGTGCTGGCGACTGGCTATAAGGGCCAGGATCATCTGGTGCGCGGCTTCTTTGGCGATGCGGTAGCTGAGCGCGTCGGCAAGGTCTGGGGCTTTGATGAAGCCGATCAGGAATTGCGCAACATGTGGATGGAAACGCCGCAGCAGGGCTTATGGTTCACCGGCGGTTCCTTCGCGCAATGCAGGATGTATTCCAAATACCTGGCCATGCAGATCAAGGCGCGGGAAGAAGGCTTGGTTTGATTAGCGTTTTTGAGATGTTGCGGATCGTAGCCGATCCGCCCTCAAACGCCGGCGCGCGCCTCCGCGCGCTTGGCTTCGCCGCATAAGCGGCGTCGCCCATTCGGGCTCGCGCCCGCCTTCGGCGTGCGTTAGCGTCCCTTACCGGCTTTGGTCTCACTGGCGCCGCGTAGCGCCCACATAAGGGCCGCCGCGAAACTCGCCAGTAATAGCCAGAAAACTGTAAGCGTCGCGCCGGCGCCAAAGGCATCCATGGCGAAGCCCGCCATCAGCGGCGGGATGCAAAAGCCGATATGCGCCACCAGAAAAACGCCCGCCGCTGCGCGGGCGCGGTCCAGCCCGGCTTTTTCGGAAACGCCCGCCAGCCCGCCAATATACAAAAATCCATAAGCCGCGCTGCCCACCAAGGCGCCGCCTAGCAGTAGCGCCGGCAGCGCCGCATGCAGCGTGCCCCACATCACCAGGCCTGCGCCCAAGACCAGCACTGGCAGGCCAATCAGAACCAACCGGCGCGCGGCGATGCGCGCCATCAATTGCTGCACCAAAGCCCCCACCAGGATCATGAAGCACACCGCAAGCGGCCCCATGCGCGGATAGCCGGCTTCGGTCAGCGCTGTCGGCACCGCGGTGATCACCGTGCCCGTCACCGCCCAGGCGGCCAGCATACTGAGCGAAAGCGGCAGCGTGCCGCGCGGAAAACTTGGCATGCGCAGCCACGCCACGCGCGCCGGGGTTTTTGTTTCCGGCAGGAAAAACACGAGCAGGAAAATCGTGGCGAGTGCCGTCATATGCAGCCAAAAAGTCAGAGGTGGTTCAGCTGAGCCGAAGATTTCTATCGCTGTCATGGTGGCGATGCCGCCGGCGGCAAAGCCGCTCGCACTTGCAAGCGTGGTCACCTGCGCCGCGCGCCGCCCGGCTTCAGGGCCGCTGGCCAATTCCGCCGCCCAGGCCGTCGCACCACCGGCAAGCAAGCCAACCGCCAAGCCCTGCATGCCGCGCGCGAAGGCAAGCGCGGCAAGCCCCGGTGCGGTGATCAGCGCAATGGTGCCGCAGATGGTGAGCGCCAGCGCGGCCAGAACGCAGGGCTTGCGGCCAATCCGGTCTGACAGGCCCCCCAATAGCGGGGCAGAGATGATCGCACTCGCCGCATAGGCAATGAAGGCAGCAGAAAGCCCGCCCGCGCCCTGACCATCCCGCGCCGCATAGGTGGTGAATAAGGGCATGGCGAGGGTGGTGGAAAAACCAATGGTGAAGACCGCCGCGCCAATCACCCAAATACCGCGAGAAATTGCCAAGCCTGGCGCTCCTGAGAATGGGGTGATGTTCCGGGGCTTGCCCTGCCGCGTCAATGCGCCGTTTCGCCGGGGCGCGCGCTATGTTATAAACACGTTATGGCCTCAACACGGGCCAGATCCTCAGAACGACCCGGCACGCCCCCCCGCAGCCAGGCCAGAGAGGCTCTGGGCGCGCGTCTTTCCGGCCCCCCCTCACGTCCTGCCGCGCGCCCGCGGCGGCGCTTCGGATTGCTGCGCTTTGGGTTCCTCGCAGCAATTTGGGGGCTGATCGCGGCTTCAGTGGTTTTGCTGATCCTGGCTTGGGATTTGCCGCGGCCCGAAGCGGCGCTCGCCACCACGCGCCGGCCTTCCACCACCTTACTCGCTTCAGATGGGAAACTACTTGCCACCAATGGCGATTTGTATGGCGAAACGCTGCGCCTGCGTGACATGCCGGCGCATCTGCCGGCAGCCTTCATCGCCATTGAGGATCGGCGCTTTCGCGACCATTGGGGCATAGACCCCGTTGGGCTGGCGCGCGCGGTGCATGCCAATTTCACCTCGGGCCGTGTGGTGCAGGGGGGGTCAACGCTCACACAGCAATTGGCGAAAAACCTGTTCCTGACGCCGGAGCGCAGCCTGAAGCGCAAGGCGCAGGAAGCCATGCTGGCCTTCTGGCTGGAACAGCGCTTCAGCAAGGATGAATTGCTGGAGGTTTATCTGAACCGCGTCTATCTGGGTGCGGGCACTTATGGCGTGGATGCGGCGGCGCGGCTTTATTTTGGAGTCTCGGCCAGGCGGCTGACGCCCGGTCAGGCAGCGGTGCTGGGCGGGCTGCCCAAGGCGCCATCGCGCATCAATCCGCGCGTCAATCAGGCTGCCGCGATGACGCGCGCCCTGGAAGTGCTGGCCGCGATGACGGAAACCGGCGCGCTGACAGCGACCCAGGCTTTGCAGGCAGTTGAGGGTATTCGCTTCACGCAGGCACCTTCGCGTGATGCCGGCTGGTTCGCCGATTGGGTGCAGGAAGGGATTGTTGGGCGCGCGCCCAGCAACGCTGATCTGGTGCTGCGCACAACGCTTGATCCCGTTCTACAGGCTGCCGCCGAGGCGCGGATTGACGCGATCCTGGCCGGGCCAGGGGCGCGGGCCGGGGTGCATCAAGGCGCCGTGGTGGCGCTGGATGCCGCAACCGGTGCGGTACGCGCCATGGCGGGCGGCAAGGATTACCGCAATAGCCCCTTCAACCGCGCAACACAGGCACGGCGCCAGCCCGGCAGTGCCTTCAAGCCCTTTGTTTTTCTCGCCGCCTTGGAAGCCGGCATAGGGCCGCAAGACATGATCGCCGATACGGCGCTTAATCTTGGCGGCTGGTCACCGAGCAATGGCCAATGGCGCGCGCGCGGCGAAATCACCGTGGAAGAAGCGCTTGCGCATAGCGTGAATACCTCCGCCGTGCGGTTGATGCAGCGCGCTGGCGGGCATCGCAAAGTGGCGGAAGCCGCACGCCGCGCGGGGCTGGATGGCCCCTTTCCGCGCGATGGCACGATTGCGCTTGGTACCGGGGAAGTGACTTTGCTTGATCTGGTGGCCGCCTATGCCCCCTTCGCCAATGGTGGCTTTCGGGTGGAGCCCTTTGGCGTGGCACAAGTGCAGGCCGAAGGCCGCCCCTGGCCCTTGCCGCGGCCTGACCCTGCACGTGCCTTCTCGGCTGAGCATATGGAAGCCATGCGCGCCATGATGGCGGCGGTGGTGGCGCGTGGCACGGGGCGCGCAGCGGCCACCCCTGGCCGTACGGTCATTGGCAAAACCGGCACCACGCAGGAATACCGTGATGCCTGGTTCATCGGCATCAGCGGCGGCTTGGTGATGGGCGTTTGGCTGGGCAATGATGATGGCGTGCCGATGGATAATGTCGCGGGCGGTGGGTTGCCGGCGCGCCTGTTCCGCGAAATCCTGGAAAGCGCGGCCAGCGCCAGCCCGCGCGGGTAGCGCCCTTCAACCGTACAGAATTCTACTGCTTGCGTATGTGTGTCAGGGTGTATTGGCTCTGGCCGGCTGCCGAAAAGCAATGAGGAGAAGCGTGCGATTTATGAACTTCTTTATTTGATCTGACAGACGTCTACCTTCGCCCGTTTGCACCGGAGAGGTGTGATGAGGATGATTGAACGCAAGGTGATCAAGGGCAAGGTCGGGCGGCAGGGATTGGCCAAGCAATTTGGCAGCGTGAAACAAGCCTGGCGAGTGACGGGTTATTCAAGGGACAGTTTTTACCGTGCTCGCGCCCTGTACGAAAAAGGGGTTGCGTTGGCCGTGACAGTTAGCGACGTGCGCTAACTGCTGTACTGCCACGGCGTTCTGCCCAGCTTCCCCAATGCTTAGCATCGGTAGGCAGGCCTCGCGCATCGCAGGGGACTACATTGATGGCAGGGAAATCGCTGACCAGCGCCATGGCGACACCGCTGGGGCGGGAGAAGCCGGCAAGCTGGATATCGAGCGTATTCCGGTTGGAAATCCTGAGGATGCGGCCCCATTCCCCGGCATGGGCCGTCACCATTGGGCCGGCTTCATCGCGGGTTAGGCGCACCAAATCGCCTACCTCGGGGATTGCGATCTGCGTTCCATCGGGCCGGGTATCTATCCGCATCGGCAAGGTCCTGGTTGCTGTTACGGGCAAAGCTCACCCTGAACCCCCAGTAAGAGCGACAAATCTCAAAATTTCTTTAATGGTGCGTCGCCATTTGCTGCCCGACCACGCCCTGCTAGCGCCGAATCGGCGGATAGGGTATCGAGGTCTCCCATGACCCGGTTCGTATTCATCACCGGCGGCGTGGTCTCCTCACTCGGTAAGGGTATCGCTTCCGCTTCGCTCGGCGCGCTGTTGCAGGCGCGCGGTTATAAGGTTCGGCTGCGCAAGCTGGACCCCTACCTTAATGTCGATCCAGGGACCATGAGCCCCTATCAGCACGGTGAAGTCTTCGTCACCGATGATGGTGCGGAAACCGATCTTGATCTTGGCCATTATGAACGCTTCACTGGGGTGCATGCGCGCAAGGCGGATAATTGGACCACGGGGCGCATCTATTCGGATGTGATCGCGGCAGAACGGCGCGGCGATTATTTGGGCGGGACTGTGCAGGTGATTCCGCATATCACCGATAAGATCAAGGAAGTGGTCCAGACCGAAACCGATGGCTATGATTTCGTGCTGGTGGAAATCGGTGGCACGGTGGGCGATATTGAAAGCCTGCCCTTCCTGGAAGCCATCCGGCAAATGGGCAATGAACTTGGCCCACAGCGCAGCATTTTCATGCATCTGACGCTGGTGCCCTATATCTCCTCGGCCGGGGAACTAAAGACCAAGCCGACGCAGCATAGCGTGAAGGAATTGCTGGGCCTTGGTATTCAACCGCAGATTTTGCTCTGCCGTTGTGATCGGCCCATTCCAGAAAATGAACGGCGCAAGATCGCGCTATTTTGCAATGTGCGCCCCGAAAGTGTGATCCCCGCGCTTGATGCCAGCACGATTTACGAAGTGCCTTTGGCCTATCACGCCGAAGGGTTGGATGTGGAAGTGCTGCGCCATTTCGGCCTTTCCGCCTTTGGCGAGCCCGATATGTCCGGCTGGCAGCGCATTGTGAACGCCATTAAATCACCCGAGGGCGAAGTGACCATCGCGGTGGTAGGCAAATACACCAACCTGCTTGATGCGTATAAGTCGCTTTCAGAAGCCTTGATTCATGGCGGCATTGCTCATCATGTGCGCGTAAAGCTCGATTGGGTGGATAGCCAGATATTTGAGAATGACGCAGAGGCACTCGCGCGGCTTGAACATGTGCATGGCATTCTGGTGCCAGGCGGCTTTGGGGAGCGCGGCACGGAAGGCAAGATTGAAGCGGTGCGCTTCGCGCGTGAACGCAAGCTGCCCTTCTTTGGTATTTGCTTCGGCATGCAAATGGCGGTGATTGAAGCGGCGCGCAATCTTGTTGGCTTGAAGGGCGCATCTTCCACCGAATTTGGGCCTTGCGCGGAACCGGTGGTTGGCCTGCTGACGGAATGGCAGCGTGGCAATCAGGTGGAACGCCGTGATGCCGGCACTGATCTGGGTGGCACCATGCGCCTTGGTGTTTACCAAGCGCATCTCGTGGAAGGATCGCTCGTGCGCAGTGTTTATGGCGATAAGCCTGAAATCCAGGAACGCCATCGCCATCGCTATGAGGTGAATATCGCCTATCGCGATAGGCTTGAGGCGGCTGGGCTGCGTTTTTCCGGCTTGTCACCCGATGGAGTGCTGCCCGAGAT
>JBILPX010000107.1:0-9206 GCA_044373565.1 Roseomonas sp. | reverse complement strand
GATGCGATGCCGGCGGCGCTGAATGCCTTGAAGGGTAAGCATGTGAGGATTGACCGGGAAGCGACCCCTTCCTGGTTCACGGATTGGCTGCGCGAAGCAGGGGCGGAAATCCGCGCCGGTGAAGACCCCTGCCGCATGCCGCGCGCTTGCAAGAATGCGGTGGAACAACAGGGCGCGCGCGCGGCGCATCGGCGTGATGCGGTGGCGATGGCGCGCTTCCTGCGCTGGTTTGCCGAGGAAGCGCCGAAGGGGAGCTTAAATGAAATCTCGGCTGCCGCGCAATTGCTGGCGCTGCGGCGCGATGTACCGTTGTTTCAGGCGGAAAGCTTCCCGGCGATAAGCGGCGCGGGCGAAAACGGTGCGATTGTGCATTACCGCGCGACGGAAGCGAGCCATCGCGCCATTCATCCCAATGAATGCTATTTGATTGATTCGGGCGGGCAATATCTTGATGGCACCACGGATATCACGCGCACGCTGTGGACCGGGCCGGGTGCGGCGCCGTCGCGCTTGCGTGAATGTGTCACGCGCGTGCTGAAGGGGCATATTGCGCTGGCCACTTTGCGCTTCCCCGCCGGTGTCGCCGGGCCGCATTTGGATGCGCTGGCGCGGCGCCCGCTATGGGATGCGGGGCTGGACTATGATCACGGCACGGGCCATGGCGTTGGGTCCTATCTTTCGGTGCATGAAGGCCCGGCGGCTTTCAGCCGAGCCGCGCGTGTGGTGGCTTTGGCTGAGGGCATGATCTTGTCCAATGAGCCCGGCTATTACGCCACCGGCGAATTCGGCATTCGACTGGAGAATCTGTTGCTGGTGCAAAAGGCTGACATCGCCGCCGCCACAAAGCCGTTTCTGGAATTCGAAACCCTGACTCTGGCGCCCTTTGATCGTGTGCTGATCGAACCTGCGCTGCTGACGGTGGCGGAACGTGATTGGTTGAATGCCTATCACGCGCGTGTCGCCGCAGTAGTGGCGCCGCTGCTGGATGCGGAAACGGCGGCGTGGTTGCGTGCGGCCTGCGCGCCGATTTAACTTGCAGCCAGTTCCAGCCATTCGGCTTCGGTAAGCGTCTTCACGCCAAGTTCTTGTGCTTTGGCGGCCTTCGATCCGGCATCTGCGCCGACAACGACGAAATCGGTTTTCTTCGAAACAGATTTCGTGACTTTGGCACCAAGCCTTTCGGCCAGTGCTTCGGCTTCGTCGCGTGTCATTTTCTCAAGCGTGCCGGTGAAAACCATGGTCTTGGCGGCGAAGGGGCTATCGGCGGCGTTGGTCTCCTCCACAGGCAGGGGCGAGACTTCGGCAGCCAGATCATCAAGTGCTGTCAGGTTGCGCGGTTCGGCGAAGAATTCGACAAGCTCCTCCGCAATGGTGGGGCCGATGCCCTGGATGGAGCCCAATTCCTCCCGCGCTTCTGAACCGATGATATGCGCGGCGATCATGCCGGCGCGCCAGGCTTCTAGGCAATGATAATGGCGGGCCAAAAGCTTGGCGTTTTGTTCGCCAATGCGGCGAATGCCCAGCGCAAAAATGAAACGCTCAAGTGCCACACTGCGCCGGGCTTCAATCGCTTCCAGTAATTTGCCGATCTTGCGTTCGCCCCAACCTTCAAAGCCAGCCAGGGTTTCGCGCTTTTGGTGCAGGCGGAAAATATCAGCGGGGCTTTTGATCAGCCCGGCATCAAATAGGGTTTGGATGTTTTCCTCCCCAAGACCCTCAATATCCATCGCGCGGCGGGAGACGAAGTGCCTTAAGCGTTCGGTGGTTTGCGCAGGGCAGATCAGGCCGCCGGTGCAGCGGCGGACCACATCTTCTCCGTCTCTGATCGCGTGGCTACCGCAAGCGGGGCAGTTCAGCGGGAAGGCGTAGGCTTCTGCATCAGCAGGGCGTTTGTCCAACACCACGCCCAAGATTTGCGGAATGACATCGCCGGCGCGTTGCAGCATGACGGTATCGCCAATCCGCACATCTTTGCGCGCGATTTCATCTTCATTATGCAGGGTTGCATGGCGCACCACCACGCCGCCTACATTGACGGGTTCCATCACTGCGCGCGGTGTCAGCGCGCCGGTGCGGCCAACCTGGATTTCGATATCCAGCAATTTCGTCACCGCTTGTTCAGCGGGGAACTTCCACGCCACGGCCCAGCGTGGTGCGCGGCCGACAAAGCCAAGCCGGCGCTGCCAGTCAATCCGGTCAAGCTTATAGACCACGCCATCAATATCATAAGCGAGTGCGGCACGGCCGGCGCCGATGTCGGTCTGGAAGTTCTCAGCCGCGTCTTCGCTTTCCAAGCGCTGCGAGAGTGAGTTCACCGCAAAGCCCCAGCGGCGGAGCGCGTCCAGAAACTCATGGTGCGTTTCGGCGGGTGCTACGCTCGCTGCGCCCATGGCGTAGGCGAGAAGTTTCAGCGGGCGGGTTGCCGTGATGCGCGCATCAAGCTGACGCAGCGAACCAGCGGCGGCGTTGCGCGGATTGGCTGGGATCACCACGGCTTCGCCCAGCTTTTCGCCTGCGGCGCGGCGTGCTTCGCGTGCTTCGCCGGCTTCTTCCTGCGTGGTGCGGAAGCTGAGGAAATCCGCCTTTTCCATGAAGACCTCGCCGCGGATTTCGATGCTGGCGGGGAAGGGTGGCGTCAGTCGGCGTGGCAGGGATGGGATCGTCAGCAGATTGGCTGTGACATCTTCGCCTTCTGCGCCATCGCCGCGTGTTGCACCTTTGATGAAGACACCGTTTTCATAGAGCAGGTTGATGGAAAGCCCATCAATCTTGGGTTCCCCCACAAAAGCCAGTGCTTCGTTTTCTGACAGTCCCAGGAAGCGGCGGATACGTTTGCAGAAATCGCAAAATTCTTCCGGCGAGAACACATTATCCAGGCTGAGCATAGGTTCGCCATGGCGGCTTTTGGCGAAGCCTTCCGCGACTGGTGCGCCGACGCGGCGTGATGGGCTGTCGCTCCGGATCAGATGTGGGAAGCGCGCTTCAAGCGCCCGGTTGCGTGCTACCAGCGCGTCATATTCTGCGTCTGTGATCTCTGGCTGGTCTTTGCTGTGATAGAGCCTGTCATGCCGCGCGATGTCACGTGCAAGCTCCGCCAGCTCAATCGCTGCGTCCAGTTCCGTAAGATTTTGTATGGCAGGCGCCTTCATGCCGCGCCCCTCATGCGAGGGCGGAAGGATGAAAAAAGGAGGGGGCGCGGGGGAGTTCTCTCCCCCGCCCCTTCTTCAATTCTCACTCTATACCCTCCAAAAGGCTCCGCGCCGCCGCCCGCGCCGCTTCAGTCACTTTCTCCCCCGCCAGCATGCGCGCCAGTTCCTCATATCTTTCCGCCTGATCGAGGATTTCCACCCGCGTCTCCGCGCGCTGCCCTTTTACCTGTTTTGCCACGCGGAAATGCCGTGTGCCGCGTGCGGCAACTTGCGGGCTATGCGTCACCACCAGCACTTGCACACGGTCTGCAACGCGCGCCAGGCGTTCGCCGACGGCGGCGGCGGTGGCGCCACCAATGCCACTATCTACCTCGTCAAAGATCAGGGTTGGCACGGGCGAGCCGCGTGACAGCACGACTTTGAGTGCGAGCATGAGGCGCGAAAGTTCCCCGCCCGAGGCGATTTTCGCGAGAGGTCCTGGCGTTTGCCCTGGGTTGGTCGCGACAAGAAAGGCCACGCGATCCTGCCCATCCGCGCCCCAGGCGTTTTCGTCGCGGGCGGTGATGTCTATCACTAGCCGCGCGCGGTCCAGTTTCAGCGGTGGCAGTTCTTCAGCAAGCGCTTTTTCAAGCTCGGCGGCGGATTTGCGTCGCGTGGCGGAAAGCTTGCCGGCGGCGGCGATGTAGCTGCCGCGTGCTTTTGCTTCGGCGGCTTCAAGTGTCGCGACTTCGCCCGCGCCGGCATCCAGCGCTTCCAGCCGGGTGCGTAGCCTGCCGAGCAAGCTTGCCAATTCTGAAACCGGCACGCTGTGTTTGCGCCCGGCGGCACGTAGCGCAAACAGGCGTTCTTCCACCTGTTCCAGCCGGCGTGGATCGGGGCCGGCTTCGTTCATGAGGCGCGTGAGCAGGGTCTCCGCCTCACTCAGCGCATCCTGCGCGGCGGCAAGGGCCTGGATGGCGGGTTGCGCCTCTTCATTGGGTGGCGGCAGGCGTTCCAGCGCGCGGGCCGCTTCGCGGAGCGCGCGGGTCGGGGAGGCAGCGCGGCGGTCGCGCGGCGTGAGTTCTCCAAGGGCGGTGGCGATGGCCTCGGCACGGCGCTCGCCCTGTTGCAGCTTTTGGCGTTCGCCGGCGAGCGTATCTTCCTCGCCTTCTTCTGGGGCCAGGTCGGTCAATTCGCCAACCGCGTGGCGCAGCCATTCTTCTTCGCGCTGCGCGTTGGCGATTGCTTCACGCGCAGCGGCCAGGCGACGTTTTGCGTCGCGCCAGGCGGCCCAGGCGCTGGCGGTGGCGCTGCGTTCGCCGTCCAAAGCGCCGAAAGCATCCAGCAGCCCGGCATGGGTGGCGGGGTCCGCAAGGCCCACCTGTTCATGCTGGCCTTGCACTTCCACCAATGTCGCGCCCAACCGTTTGAGCAGGGCAACACTGACCGGTTGGTCATTAATGAAGGCACGGGATTTGCCATCAGCTTGCAGCACGCGGCGCAGAACCAATTCATCCTCGGTGCTGATGCCCTGGTCGCGCAGGATGTCGAAACAGGGGTGATCGGGGCTTGGCAGAAAGGCGGCGGCGACGCTTGCCTGTGCTTGCCCGGCGCGCACTAACCCGGCTTCTGCGCGCTGACCAAGCGCAAGGCCCAGGCTATCCAGTAATATGGATTTGCCGGCGCCGGTTTCGCCAGTCAGTACGGCAAGCCCGGCATCGAAGCTCAGGTCGAGCTTTTCAATCAGCACCACATCGCGAATGGCCAGAGAGGCGAGCATTGGCGCGCCGCCCCGGGCTCAAAAGATCTTGTTCAGCATCCGGCTGACAAAGCCGGGACGCTCACCACGGGCCTCGGCGCCGGCTGCAACCAACAGCGCGTAGCTATCGGTGTACCAATCGCTGCCGGGGTAGTTATAGCCAAGCACGGCGGCATTGCGGCGCGCTTCTTCTGTCAGACCAAGGTTCAGGTAGATTTCGACCAGCCGATGCAAAGCTTCGGGCACGTGGTTCGTGGTCTGGAAATCCTCCACCACGCGGCGATAGCGGCCAATGGCAGCCTGATAAAGGCCTTGGCGCTGATAGAAGCGGCCCACGGTCATTTCCTTGCCGGCCAGATGGTCTCGGCCCAGGTCAATCTTCAGCCGCGCATCGCGGGCATAGGCGCTATCGGGGAAGCGGTTGATGACTTCCTGCAGCGACGCGATGGCAATGGTGGTCTGGCGCTGGTCGCGCTCTGCATCGGTCATTTGTTCATATTGGGACAACGCGCGCAGGTAATAGGCATAGGCGATGTCGCGATGTGATGGGTGAAGTTGAATGAAGCGATCAAGCGCGCCGAGGGCTTCCGTGTAGCGGTTGCGCAGATATTCGGTGTAGGCCGCCATCAGCTTTGCGCTGGTAGACCAAGCGGAATAAGGATGCTCACGCTCAATGGCATCGAAATATTCCACCGCGCGGGCGTAATTGCGGGCGCGCAGGTTCTGCATGCCAAGGGCGTACAACGCCTGCGGTTCTTCATCGGCGGCATTGGCGGTGACGCGCCGTGTGAGCGAGGGGTCCGCGCCTACGCTTTGCTGCGGCGTTGAACTGCCACAAGCCGCCAGGGCTAGGAGTAGGGCTATAGGTAGGAAGCGGCGCATGATTCCCGGATCAACAGAAGGATGCGATTGATATAGGGCAGATTGGCCGCGGGTGAAATCGCCTTGGCGCAGCGGCCGGGTATCAGGCGAAGGCCGGGGCTTTTTGCTTGGCCCGCGCGGTGGTGGCATGAGCGGGCGCGGAGGCGCCACCGACCCACCGCCAAGCGTCTTGATCGGCGAAAAGGGCGCGGAGAAGCTGATTATTCAGCGCATGGCCCGAACGATTGCCCATGAAGCGGGCACGGAGCGGCGCACCGGCCAGGGCCAAGTCCCCCACCACATCCAGCAGCTTGTGGCGGACAAATTCATCAGCATGGCGGAGCCCGCCGGGGTTCAGAATGGCCGGGCCATCCACCACCACGGCATTATGCAGGCTACCACCCAGGGCCAGGCCGGCTTGACGCAGCTGCTCCACCTCCTCAGCCAGGGTGAAGGTGCGTGAATCGGCCAGCGCACCCCGGAAGGTTTCGGGCGTGATGCGGAGTGCTAGGGATTGCTGACCAATGGCGGTATTGGGGAAATCAATGTCCAAAGCCGCATCGAAGGCGGTTTCGGTATTGGGGCGCAATTCGGCAAAGGCGCCGCGGCCATCTTCCACGCGGACCGGGCGCAGCACTTCAATCATCTGGCGCGGCGCGGCACTGGTCGCGATGCCGGCGCAGTCAATCAGGAACAGGAAGGGCGCTGCGGAACCATCCAGAATGGGGATTTCTGGCCCATCCACTTCAACGATGGCATCGTCAATGCCAGCGCCGGCCAGCGCGGCCATGACATGTTCAATGGTGCCGATGCGGGCTTCCGGCGCATTCGGATGGGCGATGGCAGTGCAAAGCCGCGTGTCAGTCACGAAATCAAAGCGTGCTGGGATATCCACGCCAAGATCAGTGCGGCGGAACTGGATGCCGGCACCGGCAGCTGCCGGGTGCAGCGTCAGGGACATCCTGCGGCCAGTGTGCAGCCCATCGCCCACGCATCCGATGGATGCCTTGAGCGTTTTGCGCCGACCATGTTCCGCAGGAAGAAAACCGTCCATCGCATCCTTCATTTCTGGGCCGAAAGCCGCGCAGGAAGCGCCGCCCTCATCAACCCAGTGTTACTTTCTCATGACGATCTGACAAAAGCGATTCAAGCCTTGTTTCTGCATGTTTCATCGCAAGCATCTGAATTTATTGAAATGGTGCGAAGCAAAAAGGGGCGAAATCAAGGCGGGCCTGCCCGGATCATTCCCGCCGCAGTACCTGATCCACCAACCGATCCGCCCAGGCGTTACTGGAAAAGCTCTCCCGCAACGCAGCTTCGGAATAGGTATCGCGCACCCAATCCAGGAAGGGGGTGCCCGGATTGTCGTGCTGGAAGGCGGCGAAGGTCTTAAAGAAAGCGTCAAGAATGCCGGTGCGCGCCGCTGCGACATGGCCGTGGCGCAGCGTAAGCTGGGCCAAGGCTTCGCTTGCCGGGCGGCCTTGCAGCAAAAGCCAGATGCCAGCCGCAAGCCCGGTGCGATCAGCGCCCGATTTGCAGTGGATCAGCGCTGGTTCCTCAATTTCCTGGAAAATCCCGGCCAGGCGCAGGATACGGTCCTTATGCGGCGCGCCGCGACTTTCAAAAGGTGCGTCTATATGGGCAAGACCAAGCCGCGCGGCTTCGGCCCGGCTGAGTGCATCGGCGCCGCAATCGGCGCGATGGCCGCGCAGATTGACGAGGGTGCGGATGCCATGGCGCCGCGCCGCCCGGCGCAATTGCCAGGGCAAGGGGTGGTTGCACCGGTAAAGCCGCCCAGGCGCCACCACGCCCCAGTTGCGCCAACCCAGGCGCAGGATGGCGTGGTCAATGAAAAGCGCATTGCCCCAGGTGGCAGCTGAAGTCACAGGCCTCTATTCCAGCCTGGCGGCGGAAACCCGCACTGCTTCCTGCCACATTGGGCGTTCACGCTGCGCGCGGGCGATGGCAGGTGTCGCGAGCAGGGCGGCAGCCAATAGGGGGCGGCGCGTGATCATGGGGGTTTCTCCGGCGCTGAAGTTAAGGGGCATATAGAGAGGCGGACGCTGCCTTGCCAAGCGCGGCGCCCTTCAACGTTTCTGGTTGGACAGCCGCGGCGAATGCGTCAATAATCCTGTCCAAATGGGGATGCGGGCAATGCCGACACGGGGCAGCACCAATATTGCGGAAATGGCCGAGGCGCGCGCCCTGCCCGCCGGGCGCAATCTGCTGTTCCTGCGGGAAGAAGAACTCCGCCTCGCCCAGGATTTGCTGTTCTTTGGCTATCGCGATTTCACCGCCGGCGCAGATGAAATTCTGGCGACGCTGGATATGGGGCGGGCGCATCATCGCGTGCTGCATTTTGTGGGGCGGCGGCCTGGGATCACGGTTGGCGAATTGCTGGGCATTCTGGGCATCACCAAACAAAGCCTGGGGCGCGTGCTGCAACCGCTGATGAGCGATGGTTATGTGGTGCAAGCGCCAGGTGAGAGCGACCGGCGGCAAAGGCGCCTCACGCTGACGGAAAAAGGCATGGCGCTGGAACGCCGCCTTTTTGAACGCCAGCGAGAGACTGTGATGCGCGCCTATCGTGAAGCAGGCTCGGCCGCGGTGGACGGCTTTCGCTGCGTCATGCGCGGGCTGATGGGGGAAGACGCACAAACAAGCCTTGCCCGGCTGGAAGGGCCGGAAGCTGGGGGCAGCAGGCGATGAGCGGCCGGGAAGACCCCGCGCATATTCTGGTGGTGGATGATGATGCGCGGCTGCGCGCGCTATTGCAGCGCTTTCTGACCGAACAGGGTTTTCGCGTCAGCACCGCCGAAAATGCCGCCACGGCGCGGGCGGCCTTGGCTGATATGGCGTTTGATCTTCTGGTGCTGGATGTGATGATGCCCGGCGAGACAGGGCTGGAACTGACCGCCGCGCTCCGTGCTGAGGGGCAGGAAGTGCCCATCCTGATGCTGACTGCCAATGGCGCGCCGGATGATCGCATCGCGGGGCTGGAACAGGGCGTGGATGATTATTTGGCGAAGCCCTTTGATCCGCGCGAATTGGCCTTGCGCATCCGCACCATTCTGCGCCGCGCCGCGCCAGCCCCTGCCGTGCCGCAAAGCCTGACGCCGATGCAAATCGGCAATCGCTGGTTTGACATTGAACGCGCCGAGCTGCGCGGGCCGGATGGCATTATTCGCCTGACGGGCGGCGAGGCCGCCTTGATGCAAGCCCTGGCGCGGCGTGTTGGTGAAATCCTGAGCCGCGAGGATATTGGCGAAGCCCTCGGCACGCCCGATGCCGGCGAACGCGCGATTGATGTGCAGGTCACCAGGCTGCGCCGTAAGGTGGAGCCTGACCCGCGGGAGCCGCGCTTCATCCAGACCATTCGCCATCGCGGCTATGTCTTGAGGCCGGGGCCGTGACACCGTCAGACAGGGGCTTGCGCCGGCTGGTGCCGCGCGGGCTTT
>JBILPX010000106.1:0-9241 GCA_044373565.1 Roseomonas sp. | reverse complement strand
GGCCGATGGTGATCACGCCCGCTTCCACCGGTTCAACATTGCGCGCGACAATGGACTGCAACGCCTGCACAATGGCGGCGGCCACCACAATCGGGTCCGTGCCATTATGCGGCATAGCGCCATGGGCGCCTTTTCCAGTGATATTCACTTCAAGGTTCGCAACCGCCGCCATCACCGGGCCTTCGCGCCACAGGAAGGTGCCTTCCGGCGCGCCTGGCCAATTATGCATGCCAAAGACGCGTTCCATGGGAAAGCGGGTAAATAGCCCTTCCTTCACCATCAATTCGCCACCGGCCAGGTTTTCTTCTGCTGGCTGGAAAATCACATAAACCGTGCCGTCGAAATTCCGCGTTTCGGCAAGATACTTCGCAGCGCCAAGCAGCATGGTGGTATGCCCATCATGGCCGCAGGCATGCATCTTCCCGGGAATTTTTGAGGCATAGGGCAGCCCGGTTTCTTCCAGGATCGGCAGCGCATCAATATCGGCGCGCAGGCCAATGGCGCGGCCATTATCAATGCGCCCACGGATCACGCCGACAATCCCGGTCTTGGCGATGCCGGTCACTACCTCATCACAGCCGAATTCACGGAGCTTTTCGGCGATGATGCCGGAAGTGCGCACCTCCTCCAGCCCCAATTCGGGGTGTTCGTGAAAATCGCGCCGCCAGGCGGTCATTTCCGGGTGGAATTCGGCAATGCGGTTGATGATCGGCATGGGAAGTCTTCCTTACTTCTTTTCGGCAGGGGCGAAGGTCAGCGCCAACCCCTGTTCCGGCGGAATGGGCAGAACGCCAAGAATATCGCGCATGGGCGCAATGTCGAAAGCCTTGTATTCCGTCAAGCGGCGAATCTCATCGGCGCCAATGGAAGGCAGGCCCGGGATCAGGCGCGTGAGCCCCGCCAGAGTGCGGAGCAAGCCCGCCGACAGCGGCAACACCGGGCGCGCACCAAGCCCAGCGGCGCGCGCCACCGCCGCAAGAAAATCGCGATACGGCATGGGTGAAGGCCCCGCGATCACCATGGCCTCTGGCCCCGTCCAGGGATGGCGCGCTGCGGCCAGCAAGGCGCGCGTCACGTCGCCTTGATGGATGGGCTGCACCAGGGACTGCCCGCCGCCCGGCAGGGGGGCAAAAGGCAGGCGGCGCATCAGCGCTGCCAGACGCTGCACATTATCCTCCCCCTGCGCGTCATAAACCATGGTCGGGTGCAGCATGACGCCAGCGCGCCCACTGGCAAGGAAGGCGGCTTCCCCGGCGCGCACGCCATTGCCATGCGCATCGGCCCAGCGCGAATAGCGGCGAGTGGAGCCCATCAACACAAAGCGCGCTTCTGGTGGCGCAGCGGCCAGGATGGCGGGTGCATGGCGCGCATGAGCGGTGCTGATTACAATCTCGGCGCCTTGTAGCGCCAAGCACAGCGCGGCGGCATCACCCAGATCAGCGATGCGCGGCACCCCCGGCAAGCCAAGCGCCGCCCATTTCGCCGCATCGCGCACCACGGGCGTGAAGGGCGTGCCTTCAGCGAGCAAGGCGCGGGCGAGTGCCGCGCCGCTCCGCCCCGATGCCCCAATCAGTGCAATCAAGGGGCAGCGCGCAAAAACGCCAAGTCAGCACCAAGCGGCGCCTGCGTCACCTGATCATAAACCAGCTTGTCCCAGCCGCGCTTGGGCGCCGGGGCGGGCTGCCACGCGGCGCGGCGGCGGGCCAAGACATCTTCAGCCACAAGCAAATCCAGCTTGCGGTCCTTCACGGAAAGCCGAATGCGATCACCCGTTTGCACCAAAGCAAGCGGCCCGCCCACCGCGGCTTCTGGGGCGATATGCAGCACAATCGTGCCAAAGGCTGTGCCAGACATGCGGCAATCGCTCATGCGCACCATATCCTTCACGCCGGCGCGGGCGAGCTTCTTGGGAATGGGCAAATAACCCGCTTCCGGCATGCCAGAGGGCGAACGTGGCCCGGCATTTTTCAGCACCAAAATATCCTGCGCGGTGACATCCAAGGCAGGGTCGTCGATACGGTTGGCCAAATCCTCCAGCCCATCAAACACCATGCAGCGCGCTTCAGTTTCAAACAGCGCGGGCGTGGCAGCGCTGCGCTTGAGAATCGCACCGTCTGGCGCGAGCGAGCCAAATAACGCCACCAAACCACCAACCGGGGACACAGGCTCGGCGCGCGCGCGAATGATGCGCCGATCTACGAAATGGCTGCCATCACCAATCCGGTCGGCCAGGCTCACGCCATCCAGATCAATCGTCGTCAGGTCAAGCAAATCGCGCAATTCCCACAGTAGCGCGCGCATGCCGCCAGCAGCGTGGAAATCTTCCATATAGCCATCGCCGGTCGGCTTCAGATCCACCAGCACCGGCGTTTCTTCCGACAGTGCGTCCAACCGCTTGAGATCAAGCGAAAGCCCCGCACGGCCGGCAATAGCGGCCATATGCACCACCGCATTGGTGGAACCGCCCAAGGCCAGCAGCACGCGCACGGCGTTGTCCAGATTGCCCTGCGTCATCATCTGGCTGGGCAGGATGGGGTTCTTGATCAGCCGCACGGCCTGTGCGCCGGCTTCTTCGGCGATGCGAAGCCTATCGGCATGCACGGCGGGCGCACTTGCCCCGGCCAAAGGCATGAAGCCAAGGGTCGCGGCAATGCAGGCCATGGTGGAAGCCGTGCCCATCACGCCACAGGTCCCGGCGGTGGTGGCAAGCTTGCCTTCCAATTCGCCAATCCGCGCATCGGTCACTTCCCCGGCGCGATAACGTGCCCAATAGCGCCGGCAATCGGTGCAGGCGGAAAGCCGCTCACCTTCAAAGGCCTGCGCCAGCATAGGGCCGGTCACGAGCATCACCGCCGGAATATCCGCCGAAATCGCGGCCATAAGCTGCGCCGGCACGGTCTTGTCGCAGCCACCCACCAGCACCGCCGCATCCATAGGCTGGGCGGAGAGCATGGCTTCCGTATCAAGCGCCATCAGGTTTCGATAATGCATGGAACACGGGCTGAGCGATGGCTCACATAGGCTCACGGTCGGGAAGCCAAGCGGCAAAGCGCCTTCGGAAAGCACGCCGCGGCGCACGGCTTCGATCAGTTCCGGCACGGTGCGATGGCAGTTATTGTAGTCGCTCGCGGTATCGGCGATGCCGACCACGGGCTTGTCCAGCATGCGCTGTGAATAGCCCATAGACTTGGCGAAGGACCGCCGCAGGTACAACGCAAAATCGCGATCCCCGTAATTAGAGGTATTGCGGGACAGGCCGTGGGGTTTGTCGCTCATGCGGGCGGTTCTTCCGAAAAGGTTGCCGTAAGGCGCCAAATAAGCATTCTGACGCGGTCGAGGGTAGGGCCAGGCGAGATTGCGGTATCATGTTACCACATAACAAAATCCGGCTTTGCGCTTGACTTTTCGGCGCCTGGCCCGGATAAGCCCGCTTCCTTTCCATAGGTTTATTCGGAACCACCATGATTGCCACGCAAACCCGCTCGCTGAAGCCAGCGGAGGTCAAGAAGAACTGGGTGTTGATTGATGCGGATGGGCTTGTGCTCGGCCGTCTCGCCACCCTGGTCGCCAATCGCCTTCGCGGTAAGCATAAGCCGCAATTCACCCCTCATGTGGATTGCGGTGACCATGTTGTCATCGTGAATGCGACGAAGGTACGTGTCACCGGCGCCAAGGCGGAACAGACCGTGTTCTATTGGCACACCGGTTATCCGGGCGGCATCAAGGGCCGCACCATCCGTGAACGCATGGAAGGCCGTTTCCCGGAACGCGTCATTGAAAAGGCGGTTGAGCGCATGATCACCCGCGGCCCGCTTGGCCGGGCGCAGATGCGCAACCTCCATGTCTATGCCGGGGCCGAACATCCCCATGCCGGCCAGCAGCCCGCTGCCCTGGATGTGGCTGCGCTGAACCGTAAGAATTCCCTCGCAGTGAAGAAGGTGGTCTGAGGCTATGAGCGGCGAAACCAAGACCCTCGCGGACCTCAAGGAAATCGTGGCCGGCACGCCTGCTGCCACGGTGGAAGCGGCGATCAAGCTGGAACCCAAGCGCGATGCACAGGGCCGTTCCTATGCCACTGGCCGGCGCAAGAACGCGATCGCCCGCGTCTGGATCAAGCCGGGCAAGGGCCAGTTCACCATCAATGACCACCCAGCGTCGAAGTATTTCGCGCGCCCAGTGCTGCGTATGCTGATCACCCAGCCCTTCCTGGTGGCGGATCGCTATCAGCAATTCGATGTCATCTGCTCGGTCGTGGGCGGCGGTTTGTCCGGCCAGGCAGGTGCGGTGCGCCACGGCATCAGCCGCGCGCTCTGCTATTTTGAACCGGACCTGCGCTCCATCCTGAAAAAAGCGGGCTTCCTGACGCGCGACCCGCGCGTGGTGGAACGCAAGAAGTATGGGCGCCCGAAGGCACGACGTTCCTTCCAGTTCTCCAAGCGCTGACGCCAGCGGACCGGCGTCGCGCCGGTTCCGTCTTGGAATCTTCATCAAAGGGGCGGGTCCGCAAGGGTCCGCCCCTATTGCATTTTTGAACCATTCGCGCCGCTATAATGCGCGAATTAGTGTGTGTCTCGTTCTCATTCGTTCGCGTGACGCACACTAAGACTTTATTTGTTCGCATTTTCCGAGTCGCCAAGTGAAGTCACTTGGCTCGAAAATGCTCTAGAGGAGAGCGTATCATGGCAAAGACAGCGAAGATTTTTATTGATGGCGAAGCCGGCACCACGGGCCTGCAAATCCGTGACCGTATTGCCGCCAATCCGCATGTTGAATTGCGCTCCATCGCCGCCGAGCACCGCAAGGATGCCAATGCCAGGCGCGAGATGATGGCCGGCGTTGACCTGGTGATCCTGTGCCTGCCGGATGATGCGGCGAAGGAAAGCGCGGCACTTGCCGCCTCACTGGGCGCGCAGGCACCGAAGCTGCTGGATGCTTCAACCGCCTATCGGGTTGATCCCGATTGGGTTTATGGGCTGGCGGAACTGACACCCGATCAGCCAGGCGCCATTGCCGCGGCATCGCGCGTTTCCAACCCTGGCTGCTACCCGACCGGCGCCATTCTAATGCTGCGCCCTTTGATTGATGCCGGCATCATGGCGCCTGATTTTCCGGTGACCGTGAATGCGGTGTCGGGCTATTCCGGCGGTGGCAAATCCATGATTGCGGCTTATGAAGCACGCACCGCCCCGGATTTTGAGCTTTACGGCTTGGGCCTAGAACACAAGCATGTCGCGGAGATGCAGAAATATACTGGCCTGACACGCCGGCCCAGTTTTGTGCCCTCGGTCGCGGATTACGCGCAGGGTATGGTCGATTCCATCCCGCTGCATCTGGACTTACTGAAGGGTGGCGTGACGCCGGCTAATCTGGAAGCGCTGCTGATGAAGCGCTATGCCGGCAGCGATGTGGTGCGGGTGGTTTCAGCAGAAGCCAATGGCAAGCTGGAGCCCGAGGCGCTGAACGGCACCAATGGCCTTGAAATCCGCATCTATGGCAATGAAAAGCGCGGCCATGCCGTGCTGGTCGCGCGCTATGACAATCTGGGTAAGGGCGCTTCCGGTGCGGCGGTGCAGAATCTTGGCTTGATGCTGGGCATTCCTGTTTCCGCTGATCTGCCGAAAGCGGCGTAGGAGGTACCGATATGGACATGCAACAACCCACCAACCGCGGCCCACTTTATGTGTTTGAAGGCGTTTGGCCAACACTGCATGAAAGCGTGTTTATCGCGCCCACCGCCGCCGTGATCGGTAATGTCACGATCGGGGAGCAATCCAATATCTGGTATCACTGCGTGCTGCGCGGTGATTCCAACTTCATCACCATCGGCAAGCGCGTGAATATCCAGGATGGCACCATTGTGCATGTGAATGCCGGGAAGGAGCCCACCATCATCGGTGATGACGTCACCGTGGGCCACGCCGCCATTGTGCATGCCTGCACGTTGATGGACCGCGCCTTTGTCGGCATGGGCGCGACGGTGCTTGATGGCGCGGTTATTGAAGAAGGCGGCGTGATTGCTGCCGGCGCCGTGCTGCCGCCTGGCAAGCGCATCGGCACCATGGAGCTTTGGATGGGCAATCCGGCCAAGCTTGTTCGCGTGCTTACCGAAGAACAGCGCGCGGGGTTTGACCGCACCGCGAAGAATTACGTGCAGCTTGCGGGGCGGCATCGCGTATCGCTAGCGTCTGATCCGTTCTGACGGATCAGACGCTAGTTTGGTTTTGAGCGGCTGATTCACCGCTCCGGCCTTCAGCCTCCGCGGATCAGACGCTCGCCGGGGGCTGACGGCGCGGCATTTTCGTTCATAATATCCCCTCGGGAAACGCCGAGGAGATAAGCGTGAACGCAACCTTGAATGCCCTTCTGGCAAGCGGCGCCGCCAGTGCGCCGGCCATCCGTGCCCTAGGCCGACCAGCGCTTTCCTATGCCGGGCTGCGCGACCTTGCCGCCGCCACCATTGCGCGCCTGAATGGCATTGGCATTGGCCGCAATGACCGCGTGGCGATTGTGCTACCCAATGGCCCGGAAATGGCCGCGGCCTTTATCGCCATTGGCGCCGGCGCCACCACCGCGCCGCTCAACCCTTCCTATCGCGCGGATGAATTCAACTTTTATCTGACCGATCTGAAGGCCAAGGCGCTGGTGGTGCAAAAGGGTGTGGCCACCGAAGCGCGCGATGTTGCGGCGAAGCTTGGTGTGGCGGTGCTGGAATTGGTGCCCGGCGAACACGCGGGCAGCTTCACCCTGGAAGGCGGCACGCCCGCGAAGGCAGCGCAGCCAGGCGCGGCTGAGGCTGGCGATATAGCGCTTGTGCTGCACACATCGGGCACCACGGCGCGGCCCAAGATTGTGCCCTTGTCGCAGGCGAATATCTGCGCCTCCGCCCGGCATATTGGCGCGACGCTGGCGCTTTCACCTGCTGATGCGTGTTTGAACATCATGCCGCTGTTTCACATTCACGGGCTGATCGCGGCGGTGCTTTCTTCCCTTGGCGCTGGCGGCGCGGTGATTTGTACGCCAGGTTTTGATGCCTTGCGCTTCTTCCGTCTGTTGGATGAGGAAAGGCCAAGCTGGTACACGGCGGTGCCGACCATGCACCAAACCATCCTGACGCGCGCGGACCGCAATGCGGAGATTATTGCGCGGGCAAAGCTCCGCTTCATCCGTTCATCCTCGGCATCTTTGCCCGGGCCAGTGATGGAGCAATTGGAAGCGGTATTCGGCTGCCCGCTGGTCGAAAGCTACGGCATGACAGAAGCCTCGCACCAAATGGCATCCAACCCGCTAGCCGGGCCGCGCAAGCCTGGCTCCGTGGGCCGTGCTGCCGGCCCTGAAGTCGCCATCATGGATGATGATGGTACTATCATGCCGCAGGGTGAGATTGGCGAAGTGGTGATCCGTGGCCCCAATGTGACCGCGGGCTATGAAGCCAACCCCGATGCCAATGCCAAGGCTTTTTCCCATGGCTGGTTCCGCACCGGCGATCAGGGCGCCTTTGATGCGGAAGGCTTTCTGACGCTGACGGGCCGCTTGAAGGAATTGATCAATCGCGGCGGCGAAAAGGTCAGCCCCCTGGAAGTGGATGGCGTGCTTTCCGCCCACCCTGCGGTCGCGCAGGCGCTGACCTTCGCGATGCCGCATGCGAAGCTGGGTGAGGAAGTAGCCGCTGCCGTGGTGCTGCGCGAAGGCGCTGTCTGCACCGAACGCGAATTGCGTGATTTCGTGGCGCAACAGCTCGCGGATTTCAAAGTGCCGCGCAAGGTGGTGTTTCTGCCGGAAATCCCGAAGGGCGCGACCGGCAAGCTGATGCGGATTGGGCTTGCGGAAAAGCTTGGGCTTACAGGGTGACGAGCATGAAAATCTGCATCTTCGGTGCCGGCGCCATTGGCGGGCTGATGGGCGCCAAGCTTGCCGCCAAGGGTGATGTGGATGTCACCTTCATTGCGCGCGGCCCGCATCTGGCCGCGATGCGCGAACATGGCGTGAAGCTGATCAGCGAAGGCACCGAACAGATTGTGCATCCGCGCTGTGTCGAAAGTGCTGAGGAAGCCGGCCCGCAGGATTATGTGCTGGTGACGCTGAAGGCGCATTCCCTGCCTTCCGCTGCCAAGCAAATGCAACCCTTGCTTGGCCCCGATACCGCGATTGTGAGTGCGGTGAATGGCATTCCCTGGTGGTATTTCCACGGGCTTAGCGGCGCTTATGAAGGGCGCATTGTGCAAAGCGTGGACCCGGATGGCCAGGTCTCCGCCCTGCTGCCGCCATCCCGCGCCATTGGCTGCATTGTCTATCCGGCGGCCGAGGTAACGGCGCCCGGCGTGATTGACCACAGCTATGGCGACCGCTTCAGCCTGGGTGAGCCTGATGGCAGCCGCAGCGCACGCGCTCAGGCGCTATCTGAAGCGCTGATTGCCGCCGGCTTCAAGGCGCCCGTGCGCCCAAAAATTCGCGATGAGCTATGGGTGAAGCTGTGGGGCAATATGGCCTTCAACCCGATCTCGGCACTGACCACCGCGACCCTTGATGTACTGACGGGCGATGAAGGCCAGCGCGGTGTTGCGCGCGCCATGATGCTGGAAGGCCAGCGCGTGGCGGAAGCGCTTGGCGTGCGTTTTGCGATTGATGTGGATAAGCGCATCGCCGGCGCGGCGGAGGTTGGCGCGCATAAAACCTCCATGCTGCAGGATTTGGAACGCGGGCGGCCTATGGAGATCGAGGCTTTGCTCGGCGCCGTGGTGGAATTGGCCGATTGGGTGGGTGAGGCAGCGCCGATTTCGCGCACGGTCCTGGCGCTGGTGCGCGCCAGGGCGCGGGCGGCGGGGTGCCTATAACGCCTCAATCCTGATCAGCGCTGGCTTTTCCATCACGGTATTCAATTCCGCAATGCGCTTCAGTGCGGCGCGCACGGAAGCCTCGCTGGTTTCATGCGTGGTAAGCACCACGGGCACGGCCTCGCCTGGTGCGCGGCCACGTTGCAGCATGGATTCAAGGCTAATCGCATTATCGCGCAAAACGCCGGTCACATCAGCAATCACGCCGGGGCGATCCACCACCATCAGGCGCAGATAATAAGCGCCGGTGTGGCGATCCATCGGGAAGGAGGGCTCGGGCTTCAGCGCCGCGGCTTCCGCGCCCCAAACCGGGGTGAAGCGCCCGCGGGCGATGTCAATCACATCGGCCACCACGGCGGAAGCGGTTGGGCCTTCGCCGGCACCGCGGCCTTCCATCATCACGCGGCCCA
>JBILPX010000105.1:0-9248 GCA_044373565.1 Roseomonas sp. | reverse complement strand
CTACTGCTCGTGATATTGCGTGATATCTGCGCGGCTGCAGTGTCCCAATCATAACTCGGGAGCGGCGCCTCATCGAAAGGGGTGGTGTCAATGCGCGGGAGTGTCAATTCATTGGGTGCGTCAGGTGCTGGAAAAAGCGGCGTGCCAAGGCTCATCACGCGCGTTGCTTGAATGCCGGTGCCGTTCTCATCCGCCGCACCCGTACCGCCATAAACCGCAATGACGCTTTGGTCCGCCAATAGCGCCAGGGTGAAGCCTGGGACAGAGGTATCGGGCAGCGTCGTGATCACAAAATCGCTGGCCCCAAGCGCGCCATTATGGTCCACCCAACGCCCACGAATGGTATCAGTCGTGCCGTTTTCGAAGGAGTGCCACCAGACTAGCCGCCGGCCGTCATTGAAGCCGAGGATGGTCGGCGAGTACTGATTCCCTGTTGTCGTAGTGGCAAAGACAAAATCTGTTGCCCAGGGAGATCCATTTGACTCCATATAGCGCGCACGGATCGTGGTGCCCGAGCCATCACCCGTGTCACTAGATTGCCAGACTTCCAACAGCGCCCCGTAGGCAAGCCTATTGCTCCGCACGCCTGTCTGGTCCCCGGTCGACGTCGTATTGACCAGATAATCATTGGCGGAGGAGTTAATGCTGACCGGCGTCAAGGTTCCATCAGTGTCAACGGAAAATACCCGGTTGCGGATTTCAGTGCCGTTTGCGCCGCCTTCGGGCGATTCGAAACGCAATAGATAATTTCCATTGGATAGGCTCTGAAACGCTACTGATGCGGGTGTGCCGGTCAGCGTTGTATTGAGCTGGGCTTCGCTGGTCCTAGCCGCCAGGGTCGCGGGATCAAAACTTCGGCCCTGAATCTCTCCATCATTCTGATAGGCGAAAAGGATCACACCACTACTGCCGCTTCTTTGGCTGAAGCCATAAGATCCATCCGCACCACTGGCGCTGAGTTTGACCTCCCCTGTAAGCGCCACGCCATCAGCGCTGAAGCGCCTGCCATAAAGATGCGAATTACCTGAATTGAGCGGATCGGGTGAGCGCCAAGTGATGAGAATAGACCCATCATTCAGCGCCAGCGAACCCAATCCCGTTTGGGTCCCGGCGGTGGTCTCATTCACCCGAATGTCGTTACCGATCGCTGATCCATCCAGGCGAAAGAACCGCGCCCTTATGTCCTGGCCATCATCGGCGGCACTGCTGGACAGGAAGGAGATGACAAAATTGCCGTTGGAGAGGCTCTGGAAGCCCGCGCCGCTTTGATTACCATTGGTGGTGCTGGGCACGCCGAAGCCATTGGGCTCTGCCGCAGGCGGTTCTACCGGCGGCGGGGGATGAATGTGATCATGATCTTCTTCGTGGTCATCATTCGGAGGCATGGACGGCACCGTGTTCTTCGCTGGATGAGTTAACTAAACATGAACACCTCATTTTAGACAATCATGAAATTTATGTAATGTCTTGGCACGTTCAGCCCATGCTTGCGCTATGCGCCCCCTTATCAGGGGTAAGCCACGCCCGGCCTATCCCCATCCGTAAACTGCAAAGCCGCCAACCGCGCATAAAGCCCGCCTTCGGCCAGCAGCGCCTCATGCGTGCCGGTCGCGATGACGCGGCCTGCATCCATCACCACAATCCGATCCGCACGCCGCACCGTGGCCAGACGATGCGCAACCGTGATGCTGGTGCGCCCCTTGCACAGCCGCGCCAGCGCTTGTTGCACCGCGAATTCGCTTTCCGCATCCAAAGCGCTGGTCGCCTCATCTAGCAGCAGCACCGTGGGGTCGCGCAGGATGGCGCGCGCAATGGCCAAGCGTTGGCGCTGCCCGCCGGAAAGCGTCACACCGCGCGTGCCCAGTTCAGTCGCATAGCCCTGCGGCAGGGCTGCGATGAATTCTGCCGCCGCTGCGGCCTCAGCGGCCGCTGCAACTTCTGCGTCAGTGGCATCAGGCCGGCCCAGGCGAATATTTTCGGCGATGCTGGCGCTGAAAATCACCGGCTCCTGCGGCACCAGCCCCAGGCGGGACCGCAAGGCGCGCGGGTCAAGCTGCGTAATCTCCGCCCCATCCAGCAGAATACGCCCCGCGCTTGGGTCATAAAAGCGCAGCAGCAGGGACAGCACCGATGTCTTGCCCGCGCCCGAGGGGCCAACCAGCGCAATCGCCTCTCCGGGCTCCACCACCAGACTGAAATCACTGAGCGCCGCAGTATCCGGCCGCGTCGGGTAGCGCAGCGTCACCGCTTCAAACACCACGCGGCCTTGCGCGGGTGGCAAGGGCAAAGGGTTCGCGGGCGCCGCGATGGAGGGTTCAATCGCCAGCACTTCGCCAAGCCTATCCGCCGCCGCCGCCGCGCGCTGGATTTCGCCCCATAATTCGCTGACCGTGGCGCCGGAAGAAGCCATCAGCACGGCGTAGAAAACAAAGGCGGATAATTCGCCGCCCGAAATCCGCCCCTCGATCACATCGCGCCCACCCACCCAAAGGCTGAAGGTGATGGCGCCAAAGCCAAGCAGAATAACCAGCAGGATCAGCAGACTGCGAGAGAATACGCGCCTGAGTGCCGCACGCACCGCGGCTTCCGAACCCTCGGCAAAGCGCGCCCGCGCGCGATCTTCCTGCGTGAAAGCCTGAATAGCGCGAATGCCGCCAAGCGTTTCTTCCGCCTGCGCAGCCAGGTCGCCGATGCGTTCCTGTGCCGCCTTGGAAAGTCGCCTTTCGCGCCGGCCAAAAAACACCAAAGGCAGCACGACCATGGGCAGGATCAGCGCAATCAGCCCCGCGAGTTTCGCACTGGTCAGCACCAGCATGAGGAAGGCGCCAGCGCCCGTGATGGCCTGGCGCACGCCCATGGAAATGGCAGAGCCAATCAGCGATTGCAGTAGCCCGATATCTGCCGTCAGGCGCGACATGACATCGCCGATGCGCGCAGTCTCGAAATAGCTGGGCGAAAGCCCGGTGACGTGATCGAAAAAGCGCTGTCGCAAATCCGCAGCCACCCGCTCGCCCAACCAGGACACTAGATAAAAACGCGTGGTGGTGGTGATAGCCAAGGCGATGATCAAAGCGCCCATCACCAGCGCGGCACTGTCCAAGGTGCCGTGCCCGCCGGCAAAGCCATCATCAATCAGGTGCTTGAGGCCCTGGCCAAGCGCGAGCGTCAGCCCCGCGGCCAAAAGAAGCGATGCGATTGCGGCCAGGACGCGCGGCAGATAGGGCTTAAGTAGTGGTAGCAGCAGGCCAAGGGCGGCTAGGCTGGTGCGCGGGGCGCGCGTCACGTTTCAGAACGCCTTCGCGCATTTCGGCCACGCATTCGCACGGCTGAAATGCTCTCGGCTGTTAATGGATCGCATTTCCTAGTCGCCAAGCCAAGCCGCTTGGCTTGAAAATGCTTCAAACGTGCTGGCCGCCATTGATATGAATTTCCGCGCCATTCACATAAGAAGACGCCTCGGTACATAGGAAATAAATGGCCTGCGCCACTTCCTCTGGCCGGCCAAGCCGACGCATCGGGATTTGTTCCTTCACGATCTTGTCCGTCCCCGGGGAGAGGATGGAGGTATCAATCTCGCCCGGTGAAATCGCATTCACGCGCACGCCGCGCGGCGCGAAATCTGCTGCCATTTCCCGCGTCAGCCCCGCCAGCGCCGCCTTGGATGTGGAATAGGCCGCGCCCGCAAAAGGATGCACCCGCCCGCCGGCAATGGAGGTGACATTCACCACCGAACCATTGGCGCGCGCCAATTCTTCCACCAAGCCCCGCGCCAGCAGAATGGGGGCGAAGAAATTCACCTGAAAAACGCGGAGCCACCCATCCGTCGGCATGGTCAGCGTGCCAAGCCGCGCCCCACCCTCGCCCTTTGGCGAAATCGCTGCGTTGTTCACCAGCGCATGCAGCATGCCGCCATCCGTGGCCAAACGCGCGCGGATTTCCGGGATCATCGTCTCAGTCAGCGCGGGGTCGCCCAGATCAAGCTGAATGTGATCCTCAGGCCCCATTTCCCAGGGGCATTGTTCCGGAAAGGGCTGCCGCGAGACCGTGATCACGCGCCACCCAGCGGCGGAAAAGCGCTTCACCGTGGCGTGCCCAATCCCGCGGGAGGCGCCTGTCAGCAGCAGCACCCGTCGCGGTTCATTCGGCTTGCTTCGTTTTTCCATCATGGCACTGAAACTCCGGCCAACGGCCCAGGATGCAGCCTTATAGGCGGGCATGCGCCTTTGGGAAACCAGCCTAAAATGAAAACGGCCCGCCTACCATCCGGTAGCCGGGCCGTCGTGGGGGAGGCGCGAAAAGTCAGGCTGCGTGCCGATCGGGCGTGGCGACAGCACGGCGGGCAGCCGCGGCCCAGGCAGGGGCGGCGCGCAAAAGGCGGTCCAAGGCCGCTTCCGGCAGGGTTTCAACATATTCCAGAGCCGTCACCGCTTTGGGGTCCCAATGGCGCAAGATCTCGGCGACAGCCCGTGTGGCGTCGGAAGCGGGAAGATGGAAGCCGGCGGCGCGGCGGGCCACAGTCAGGATACGCGCAGCCGCTTCAAGGCGGGCGCGTTCCATTGGGCAAGAATCGGCCAGTTCCGAAAGAATACGCTCAAGCCCTTGGGCGGCAGCATTATAGGAAATGGTCATGATAATCCCCTTGGTTGATCGCTTTGCGCAGCCTTCCCCGATGGCGTTTCAGCGTAAATGATAAGCAAAGGTGGCGATTTCAAGGCTTGCGCTGCCGCAAATGGCCAAAATTTGATACGTCCTATTCCGGCTCGATCCCCGCTGCCTTGATCTGGCGCGCCCAGGTTTCGATCTGGCTGCGGATGAAGGCGCCGAATTCCTCGGGCGTGGAGGTCACACGTTCGATCCCAAAACTCGCCAGCCGATCAGCGGTTTCCTGCCTTTCCCATACCTTACGCATTGCGGCGTTCCAGGCGGTGACGATTTCTGGCGGCATGCGCGCCGGGCCAACCGCGCCCATCCAGGACAGCAATTCAAATCCGGGCAGACCCGCTTCGGCCAGTGTTGGTTCATTCGGCAAAAGCGGTGTGCGCGTGGCGGAAGTGATGCCGAGCGAACGCATCTTGCCTTCCTGCAAAAAGCCGCGCGATGCCGCCACATCCACAATAATGCCCGTGACACGCCCCGCAATCACATCCGTCATGGCGGGTGGGGTGGAACGATAGGGCACATGCTCCATCTGGATATTGCCGATGGAGGTCAGCATGGCTCCGCCAACAACGCCGGTGGTATTGCCTGAAGCATAGGTCAGTTTGCCGGGCTGGGACCGCGCCAGCGCCAGAAATTCCTGCAGGTTGCGCACCGGCACCTGGTCATTCACCGCGAGTACGAAAATGTAAGTCCCCATACGCCCGATCGGCGTGAAATCATTGATGGCGTCATAGCTTGGGCGCTTCATCAGCGCGGGCGTCGCGCCATGCGGGCTATTCGTGGTGATCATGACCGTATGGCCATCGGGTGCAGCGCGGGCAGTCGCGACAGCGGCAATCGCGCCATTGGCACCTGGGCGGTTATCCACCACTACCTGCGACCCCCATTCCTGCTCCAACAGGCTCGCCAGCAGGCGCGAGACTGAATCGGTGCCAGACCCGGCGGCGAAGGGCACAATCAGCGTCACAGGGCGCGATGGCTTCCAGGGCGTTTGCGCGCTGGCGGCGAAAGGCAGGGCGGCGGAGGCAGCCATCAAGGCGCGGCGGGACATCAGCATGGCGTGTTTCCTTTGTTGCGCGCGTCATAGGCGGCGGGGCGGGGCGCTGTCCATGGGTTTCGTACTCTCGTCTTTCCTGATGATCTGGCGCAGCAAGGGGTCAGAGCAATTTCTGGATCTTGGTGTGGTGCCGAATACGCTCATGCCGACCATCTTGATCTGCCATAGGTTGGCGAGACAGCAACATCGAGGAAATCGTCGCTGCGCTGGAAATACGCTGCACAGACCGCGCGCCGCGACGATTGGCGCGGCGGGGGCAAAGCTGCTTGCGGGCATGGCCTGGACGAAAACAGCTTCCGAGATGAAGCGCATCATCACCGCAGTTTAAGTCACGCGCTTTCGATCACCGCACCAATCCGAAAAAGCCCCGCAGCGGCTGCATCTTCTTCTTCCACGACACTCGGCACACCAAACGCCGCCAGTGCCGCGCTGTAACGCTGCGTCAGCGCCGCAGCACCGATGATATGCACGGGCGGCGCCACACCGGCTTCGAGCGCCGATGCAACCTCATGCCCAATCAATAGGCCCGAAAGATAGGAAGCCGCTTCCATCTGCGGCATGGCATCAAACAGCGAAAGGCTGCGTAGGCCGAAAAGCTGATGCAGCAAGCCGCCACCCTGCCTTGCGCGATCCAACCCGCGCGCAAAGGCGCCCGCATGATGCGCCGCGCCGCGATGCAGGCTGCGCGCCAGGATCGTATGGGCGGAAAGGGCGGCGAAGACCTCGCCGGTCATATGGGTGGAAAAACCGAGGATTTGCCCGGACCGCACCCGCACCCATTTGGAATGGCTGCCGGGCAGGCAAAGCGTTACCTCCTGTTCCGGCAGGCGATCCAGAATACCGAGGATTTGCGTCTCCTCACCGCGCATCACTTCCGGCACGCCATCTGCATCACGCGCCTTCAGGCCCGGCACCAGGCGCACACGGGTCGCCGGAAAGGGCACGGGCAAGGTGGCGCGAGCAATTTCCGCGACACTGGCAGGGCAAGCCAGATAAGGCGCTTCCGCCCAGCCCTGCTTGCTGCCGGCCATGCCGGAAATCACCACCAGCTTTTCGCCGGCTTCCAGCCAATCTCCGGCGATTTTGCTGAGTTCATCAGGAAAGCCGCCGGGCTTCACGGACAGAATGCCCGATTTGCTTTCGCGCTTTTCCAGCACAGCCCCGGCCTGATCCAGCCGATAGGCGCGCAAAGATGTGGTTCCCCAATCCAGCCCGATCATGCCGGCTGCCCCCTTTCCATGGCGCAGTCATGCCAAGAAAAGTTTAACGACTTGTCAGGATGACACGCAAGGCAAGTCTGAAGTCACCGCGCCGGCAGCAGCCCGATGATTTCCCGCGCCTGCTTCATGATGGGTGCCGCCACCGCATTGGCGCGCTCTGCCCCCAGATGCAGCGCGGCATCCAAGGCGCCGGGGTCGGTCAGCAGGCGGCGCATTTCGGCGGCAATCGGGGAAAGATGCGCAACCAGTGCGTCTGTCAGCGTGCCTTTGAAGGCGCCAAAGCCCTGGCCGGTATGTTCGCGCAGCACGTTTTCCGGGAGCGTGCCGGTAATGGCCGCCATAATACCAACCAGGTTGCGCGCTTCCGGGCGGCCTTCCAACCCGGCCATATGCTCGGGGATCGGTTCGGCATCCGTCTTGGCGCGGCGGATTTTCAACGCAATGGTGTCCGCATCATCCGTCAAATTGATGCGCGATTGGTCCGAAGCGTCCGACTTCGACATTTTCTTGGTACCATCGCGCAGCGACATGACACGCGCCGCAACACCCTGAATCAGCGGTTCAATGGTTGGGAAGAAATCCACCCCATAATCATGGTTGAATTTCTGGGCGATATCATTCGCCAATTCCAGATGCTGCTTCTGGTCATCACCGACCGGCACTTTGGTCGCGTGATAGGCCAGAATATCGGCCGCCATCAGATTGGGGTAAACATAAAGCCCGGCGGATGCAGCTTCCCGATCCCTGCCTGCCTTATCCTTGAATTGCGTCATGCGATTGAGCCAGCCGATGCGCGCAACGCAATTGAAAATCCACCCCAATTCGGCATGCGCCGGCACATGGGATTGCACGAACAAAGTGCACCGCTTCGGATCAAGCCCGCAGGCAATCAGCGCCGCGGCCATTTCGCGGGTTTGGCGCGACAGCTCCTTCGGGTCCTGCCAAACAGTGATGGCGTGCAAATCCACAATGCAGAAAATGCTTTCATGCGCATCCTGCATCGGCACCCAATTGCGGATGGCGCCCAGGTAATTGCCAAGGGTTGGAACGCCGGAAGGCTGAATGCCGGAAAAGACGCGCGTCATGTGATTGTTCACCGTAGGAAAAACCTTGTCGCGTGATCCCGCGCCATGCCCGCCGCGTCAAGCGGCAAGCGCCTGATGCACCCTAGCCGCGCGCCCCAAATATGGCGCTGCCAACGCGCACATGGGTCGCCCCTTCGGCAATCGCAGCTTCAAAATCGCCACTCATGCCCATGGAAAGTATGGGCAGCCCATGCTTGGCCGCCAGATTGGCGAGGTACGCGAAATGCGGGCGCGGGTCGCCTTCCACGGGCGGGATGCACATCAAGCCCTTCACCGGCAGGCCGAAATCATCCCGCGCGGCGCGGATGAAGGCATCGGCTTCCGCCCGGGGGCAGCCGGCCTTCTGCGCCTCATCCCCCGTATTCACCTGCACCAGCAGATCAGGCCGGCGGCCTTCCTTGGCCATGGCGTCCGCAATGGCTTCGGCCAGTTTCGGCCTATCCAGCGTTTCGATCACATCCGCGACCCGGACGGCATCCCGCGCCTTATTGGTCTGCAAGCCGCCAATGATGTGCAAAAGAAGCCCCGGATGGCCGGCGCGCAGCCCCGGAAATTTCTGTGCCGCTTCCTGGACCCGGTTTTCGCCAAACACCATCTGCCCAGCAGCGAGCGCGGCTTCCACGGCTTCCACCGGGTTGGTCTTGGAAACCGCCACCAGGGTCACGGCATTTGCCGGGCGATTGGCGCGGGCGCAGGCTTCGGTGATTCGCGCCCGAATGCGGGAGAGGTTTTCGGCAATGGCAATTGTATCGGTCATGGCAAAGCCAAATGGCAGGGAATCGAGCAGGATTCCAGGGGCGCGCCCAGCTTGGGGCCGATTTGCCCGCCCAGCGCCCGGCGGCCTGCCCCGGGTGTGGCTGTTCAGCGACCCTGTTCGCCTGCCGGACCCGCGCCTGGCCATGGCGGCCCTACCCCGTGGCGCCGGGGTGGTCGCGCGAGGGCTGGCGCCGGCGCTGCTGGCACCCGTGGCGCTGCTCGCCCGCCGCCAAGGGCTGCGCCTGCTGATCGCTGGCGATGGGCGGGCGGCGCTGGCTTTGGGGGTGGGGCTTCATCTGCCAGATCGGCGGGCAAGCGCGGGTTTGCTGCCCTTTCTGTTGGCGCGCCGGGCGAGACCGGGCCGCCTTATATTGGGAATGGCCGCGCATGGCGGGCAGCGCGGCGCGGCGCGGGCGAGGCGGCTTGGCGTGGATTGCCTGTTTCTTTCCCCGCTTTTCCCCACGCAAAGCC
>JBILPX010000104.1:0-9249 GCA_044373565.1 Roseomonas sp. | reverse complement strand
AGATCCGTGATCTGATCAGGCGCGATGCCAAGGGCTTCCAGCGCGCGAGGCAATTTGCCGAGCGTATCCCCGCGCCAAATGCCATCCCCGGCATCAATCAGACAGAGCCTTTCGCCATGGCGCAGCAGAAAAGCATTTACTGAAACGGTCATGTCGTTCAGATCCTGCCCATCCGCGATGGCCAGATCATCGCCAATCCCGCGCTTGATATCAGGAAAGCGCGAAAGCTCCATATCCAGATAGCCATCACACAGCGCGTAGACTTCCACGCCATCCACGCCAAGTCTTTCGGCCTTGCCGCCGGCAGCGCGGATACGCTTTGTTGTTTCACGCATCATTTTATCCTTCCGAATTATCCAACCAGCCTAAGATCAAGCGTATTGGTGATGGCGGTCCAGTCAGCCCGTGTTACTTGCTGGGTTTCCGGCTTATTGGCGGCAAGGCGGAACACCTCAGTCAGACGCTCAATAATGTGTGGTGGTGTCCGCAGCGGCGCGAAATGCCCAGAAAAGCCACTGAAGCTGAAGCGCGGGGATAAGCCAAGCACCGTCATTGTCAGCATATCAGGCAGGCTTGGAATGCGCGCTGTACCTCAGGCACCATGGGGCCCATGACAAGGACCACATTCCTTGGGCGGCGAACACCCAGCTCATAGAAAACAGGCTAGAGAAGGCGTTATCCTGGCGGATTTCCCAGGGCAAGAAACTGTTCTAATAGAGCTCCTGAAACCCCCTAACCGCATCAGGTCCCCCGCCCCATGGCCGCCTATCAATACGTCTATGTCATGAAGAACCTTACCAAGTCCTATCCGGGCGGGCGAGAGGTCTTCAAGGGCATCACGCTCTCCTTCCTGCCCACCGCCAAGATCGGCGTGCTGGGGCCGAATGGCGCGGGTAAGTCCACACTCATGCGCATCATGTCCGGGCAGGACAAGGAGTTCGGCGGCGAAGCCTGGACAGCGGAAGGGGCCAAGGTTGGCTATCTGCCGCAGGAACCCCAGCTCGACCCCAATCTGACGGTCGGTGAGAATGTGCGAGCAGCCTTTGCCGAGCTCTCCGCGACCCTCGCCCGCTTCAACGAAATCTCCGAAAAATTCGCCGAGGAAATGAGCGAGGAGGAGATGAATAACCTGCTGGGCGAACAGGCGGAATTGCAGGAAAAGATTGACGCGGTGAATGGCTGGGAAGTGGACCGGCAGGTGGATATTGCGCTGGATGCGCTGCGTTGCCCGCCGGCGGATATGGCTGTTACGAATCTTTCGGGCGGTGAGCGGCGCCGTGTGGCGCTTTGCCGCTTGTTGCTTGAAAAGCCGGATCTGCTGCTGCTTGACGAACCGACCAACCACTTGGATGCGGAAAGCGTCGCCTGGCTTGAAAAGACACTACGCGAATACCAAGGCGCGGTACTGATCGTGACCCATGACCGCTACTTCCTGGACAATGTCACGAACTGGATCCTGGAAGTGGATCGCGGCCGCGGCATTCCTTATGAGGGGAATTACTCGGCCTATCTGGAGGCCAAGCGCAAGCGCCTTTCGCAGGAAGAACGCGAAGAAAGCGCGCGCCAGCGGCAATTGGCCGAAGAACAGGAATGGATTGGGCGTTCACCTGCTGCACGGCAGGCGAAATCCAAGGCGCGTGTCGCGGCTTATGAGGATTTACTGCGCCGCAGCCAGGATAAGGCGCCGGACCCGACCGAAATCACCATCCCGCCAGCGCCGCGGTTGGGCAATACCGTTATTGTTGCAGAGACTCTCTCGAAGGGTTTTGGTGACCGGCTGCTGATTGACAATCTTTCCTTCAAGCTGCCGCCGGGTGGCATTGTGGGTGTGATTGGTCCCAACGGCGCGGGTAAATCCACGCTGTTCAAGATGATCATCGGCGGCGAAACACCTGATGTTGGCAGCCTGGTGGTGGGTGAAAGCGTACAGCTTGGCTACGTGGATCAAAGTCGAGACAGTCTGAATGATACGCGCTCTGTCTGGGAAGAAATCTCGGACGGGTTGGATATGATCACGATCGGCAAACGGAGCGTCCCGTCACGCGCCTATGTCGCTGCCTTCAACTTCAAGGGCGGGGATCAGCAGAAGCGCGTTGGCGTGCTTTCCGGTGGTGAACGCAATCGCGTGCATTTGGCGAAGATGCTGAAGCGCGAACATAACGTCATTCTGCTCGACGAACCGACCAATGATTTGGATGTGGACACACTCCGTTCGCTTGAAGAAGCGCTGATGGATTTTGCTGGCTGCGCGGTGATCATCAGCCACGACCGCTTCTTTCTGGATCGGCTTGCCACACATATCCTGGCCTTTGAAGGCGATAGCCACGTGGAATGGTTCGAAGGCAATTTCCAAGCCTATGAAGAAGACAAGCGCCGGCGCCTTGGTGCGGATGCGACAGAACCGCACCGCATCAAATACCGGCCCTTGCAGCGGTGACCCAGGCGCTTGGCGCGCTGCTCTCGCCGCGCGGGATCACCACCGTGCGGCTTTCGCTACTGCCGCCCGCGCCGGAGCAATTGCCTGATCTTATCCGCCTGAAGGCGGATGAACGCGTCTTTGGCTTCATGCTGCATGGCACACGAAGTGCCGAGCGGACGCGGGATGAGTTGGAAGATGATGTGGAGTTCTGGGCGGTGCGTGGTTATGGCATCTGGTCTGTCTTTGAACGCGGCAGTGGTGAATTTCTTGGGATTTGCGGGCTGATGGAACGGCCTGATGGGCGCGGCGTTGCTCTGCGCTATGCGCTTTGGCCGGAATGCCGTGGCAAAGGCTATGCCCGGGAAGCGGCGCGCGCTGCGCTTGATTTTGGCCATGCGGCAGGGCTTCAGCGCATCATTGCCGTGGCGCGGAAAACGAATGAGGCGTCACGCGAAGTGATGGAAGATATTGGTATGCGCCCAGCCAGCGGCTTTGCGCGCAAGGGTGAGGCGATGGTAGTTTATGAAAGCCTGAAAGCGGCTTAATCAGCTGCCTTCGCGCGCCGCCAATTGGGCGATCTGCCCGCGCATGGCGTCCAGCAGTGACGCCACGCGACCGCTATTGCGCTGGATGACAGCAGCATATTCGCTGCGCGTCGTCAGACGGAGCGACGTGCCTTCCGCGATCACATCCACCACCTTGGGCTGCCCGTTGATGTCAGCGACACGCCAATCCAGCGTGAAGGAGGGGTTATTGGGGCGCTCGATCAAGGTGCTGACCAGCGCATCTTCTTCGGTGCGCTGCTGGGAACGGCCGAGCGAGAATTTCACACCGCGATACTCCCCGAAGCGCGCGGAGAGGTTGCGGATAATGATTTCATCGAAAAGCTTGTGGTAATCCTGCAATTCGGCAGGCGATGCCTGGCGTACATAGCGGCCCAGGATGAAGCGCCCGGTGCCTTCGATATCAATTGCAGAGCGAAGAACGCTTCCGACCTTGTCGCGCCGCTGTGTCATATTCAAACGCGGATCGTTGATGGCATTCACCAAGTCTTGCCCAGCCCTATCCACAAAGGCCGTGGCGCGGGTGATATCCATTTGCTGCGCGCGTGCTGGGAAGCTGGCTAGGCCAGCAAAGCCTGCCAGCAAAAGGCGGCGGGAAATCATGACGCTCGGCATTATCTGGGCTCCACCACGCCTTGGCCGAAGCCAGCACCGCCCGCGGGCGCCACTGCTCCAGCGGGGCTATCCTTGTTCTGAATTTCAAAGGCGCGGCGCTGGCGATAGGCGGATCTCAGGGTAGAATAAGGATCGAGAGACGTCTTGCGTACCATATCAAAGGGTTCCAGCAAGGCTTCCCGCGTATCCACCACTGTCATGCCGAGGCGGGTGTAGCCCCACACCTCCAGGATTTGCCCTTGGCCAAACAAGTTTTGTACGTTGGCATAGACATCTATCCCAAAGCCCGTCAAATCGCGTGCTGTGGTTGGGCCGAGAAGCGGGACGAACATATAAAACCCCTCGCCCACGCCCCAGACCGAGAGGGTCTGGCCCATATCCTCGGAATGGCCATGCACATCATAGCGGCGGCCAACGTCCACAATGCCCCCAATCCCAATGGTGGAATTCACGATGAAGCGGCCAAGTGTTTTGCGTGCGCGCGTCACATTACCTTGCAGCAAATCACCGCTCAAGATGGTTGGCGCGCGGAGGTTGCCGAGAACATTGCGGATGCCTGAACGCACTGGTTGGGGAAGCAGGTCCCGGTAGGCTTCGGCGATCGGCTGTAATACGGCCTGATCTATGGCCTCATTCACTTCGAACATGGCGCGGTTGGCGGGTTCAAAGGGATCGTTGTTTTCCTTGAATTCTTGCAACGCTTCCGGGTCATCGGCAGGCGGGCGCGTGGCGCAGCCTGCCAAAAGCAGCAGGACAAGCGCAGCTGGGCCGAGGATGCGGGCGGCGAGGAGTTTCATGGAATGCTTCTTAGCTCAATAGGCCTCGGAATAGGAACCGCTTACTTCATGAGCCACGGCCTTGCCAAGAGCGGCGCGATGGGTGATGGGGGCACCGTTGCGGAACAGCACATGCCTCACCATTTCGGAATTTGTCATGAATAACCTTCCTCCTGGCCCGCTCGCCCGCTGGCTGACTGGCCCGCGTTTCAGCGCCCTTCCGGCTCCGGCGGCTTTGCCGGCGCCGCGGCTTTCCTTTGAGTTTTTCCCGCCGAAGACCGACAAGCTGGAAGAACAGCTTTGGGCCTGCATTCGGCGGTTGGAGCCGCTTTGTCCTCGATTCGTCTCGGTCACTTATGGGGCAGGGGGCAGCACGCAGGAACGCACCCATGCCACGGTAGCCCGCCTGGTGGCGGAAACCAGCCTGACGCCGGCGGCGCATCTGACATGTGTTGGTGCGACGCGCGACGAGGTGGATGAAGTGGCGCGGCGGTATTGGGCTGCGGGTGTCCGCCATATTGTGGCCTTGCGGGGTGATCCGCCGGCCGGGGCTTTGGAATATGTGCCGCATCCGGGCGGTTATGCGCAGGCCGAGGATTTGGTGCGGGGCCTGAAGCGGATTGGGGATTTTGAAATCAGTGTGGGGGCCTATCCGGAAACCCATCCCGCCGCGCTTTCGGCTGATGCGGATTTGGATTTCCTGAAGCGTAAGATTGATGCGGGCGCGACTCGCGCCATTACGCAATATTTCTTCGAGGGTGAGACTTTCTTGCGTTTCATTGATCGCTGCCATGCCAAGGGCATCAATGTGCCGATTGTGCCGGGTATTTTGCCGGTCTCAAACTTCCAGCAGGTGGTGAAGTTCTCTGCCATGTGTGGCGCGAGTGTGCCGGCCTGGATGGGCCAGTTGTTTGAGGGTTTGGAGGAGGATACGGAGACGCGGCGCATGGTGGCGGCCGTGGTGGCGGCGGAACAGGTGCGTCTATTGCAGGCCAATGGCGTGGATGAGTTCCACTTCTACACCCTGAACCGCCCTGATCTGACCTACGCTATCGCCCATATCCTTGGTGCCCGCCCTCATAAGGCCTGATTTAGTCTCGGCGGGGTCCGGGGTAATGGGCTTTGGTTTGGCGCGCAGCCGCCACACCAACCCTGCGCGCGCCGCTGGCCTAGGCCAGCGGCCACCCCGGTTCTGCCATTGATCTGTGTTGTGGGTTATAGAGGTTTCATGCAGACCCTTTTCACCGCCGCCCAATTGGCTGACCCGGATATTGCCGAAAGCAACCGCATTCTGCGGAGTTGCGTCCATTGCGGCATGTGCACCGCGACCTGTCCCACGTTTTTGTTGCGTGGTGATGAGTTGGATTCGCCTCGGGGCCGGATTTACCTGATCAAGGACATGCTGGAATCGGGCCGCCCGGCGAGTGAGCTGGAGGTGCGGCATATTGATCGTTGCCTGTCCTGCCTGTCTTGCATGACGACCTGCCCTTCGGGCGTGCATTACATGCATCTGGTGGATCATGCGCGGGCCTATATTGAAAAGACCTATCAGCGCCCGGCGGCGGAACGTTTCTTGCGGCGTTTGCTCTCGGCGGTTTTGCCATATCCCTTCCGGTTTCGTTTGGCTTTGATAGGCGCCAGCCTGGCGCGGCCTTTTGCGCGGTTGGTGCCGGGCGCTTCACCCATGGCGGAAAGGATGCGCGCGATGCTGCGTCTGGCGCCGGCGCATGTGCCATCGCCTTCGGCGATTGAGCGGCGGGGTGTTTTTCCGGCTAAGGGCGAAAGGCGTGGGCGAGTTGGTTTGCTGATGGGCTGTGCGCAGCAGGTCCTGGCGCCTTCGATCAATGAGGCGACGATCCGGCTGCTGACGCGGATGGGGATCGAGGTTGTGGTGACCAAGGGTCAGGGCTGCTGCGGGGCGCTTGATCATCACATGGGCCATCATGACCCGGCGATGCGCCTGGCGCGGGCGAATATCGAAGCCTGGTCAGCGGAAATTGAGAATGAGGGGCTGGATGCGATTGTGGTGAATGCGTCTGGCTGCGGCACCACGCTCAAGGATTACGGCTTCATGTTCCGTGAGGAAGGGGCACCCTGGCGGGAGAAGGCTGAGAAGGTCGCGGGCTTGGCTGCCGATGTTACTGAGGTGTTGACGCGCTTTGGCTATGTGCCCAGTAGGCCGGCGTCAGGGCTGACGGTGGCGTATCATGCCGCGTGTTCGCTTCAGCATGGGCAGAAGATCACGGCGGAGCCGAAGGCCCTGTTGGTGAAGGCGGGCTTTGCGGTGAAGGAACCGGCGGAATCGCATATCTGCTGCGGTTCGGCGGGAACTTATAATCTGATGCAGCCGGAAATTGCGGGGCAGTTGAAGGCGCGGAAGCTTGGGCATCTGGAACGCACCAGGGGTGCAGTTATTGCGGCTGGGAATATCGGCTGCCTGACGCAATTGGGTGATGGGGCGATGCCGGCCATTCATACGGTGGAGTTACTGGATTGGATGGCGGGCGGGCCGGAGCCGGAAGGCATCGCCAAGGCACGCGTATTGGCATGATGACGCGCCGCGCCGCCCTGCTGCTGGGTTTGGCGTTGCCGGGATTGGCGCTGGCGCAGGGCACACCGCGCGCGGCGGAGCTTGATCAGCTTTTTGCCGTGCTGCGTGATGGCCAAGATGCGGCACAAATCACGCTCGCCGAGGCGCGCATTCGGCAATTATGGCTGGAAGCGGCATCACCCGCCGCGCGGCTTTTGATGCAACGTGGCACGCGCAATATGAATGCGCGGCTGCCGGAAGAAGCGATTGAGGATTTTGATGCCGCGCTGACGCTCGCCCCCAATGCGGCGAGCGCTTGGCATTTGCGCGCGGAAGCGCTGGCGGCGCTTGGGCAAATGCGTGAAGCCGCGCGTGATCTGGCCGAGGCGCTCAGGCTTGAGCCTCGGCATTTCATTGCCTTGCAGAGCCTGTCGCGTTTACAGATTGAAGCGGGTGATGCGCCGGGCGCCTTGCGCAGCATGGAAGCGGCGCTGGCGATCTACCCCACCATGCCCGGCGGGGCTGATGCGCTCAGGCGCCTGAAGGCCGCGGCTGAGGGTGAGGCGTTGTAGGGATCACTTCTTTGGGCGGTGATCCTTGAAGGTTTCGCGAAGCTTCGTCTTCAAGATCTTGCCCGTGGCGGTATGGGGAATTTCATCCACCACCACCAGATCATCCGGCAGCCACCATTTCGCAACCTTATCGGCCAGGAAGGCATTCATGGCGGCAAGATCAGGCGCGGCAGCCCCCGGCTTCATCACCAGGATCATCAGCGGGCGTTCATCCCATTTCGGATCATACATGGCGACAACAGCCGCTTCCGCCACACCAAGATAACCGACCGCGGCGTTTTCAAGCGCGATGGATGAAATCCACTCACCGCCGGATTTGATCACATCCTTGGATCGGTCGGTCACTTCCATGAAGCCATTGGCGTCAATGGTCGCAACATCGCCCGTGTCAAAAAAGCCATCTTCGTCCAGCACGGCTTCATCTTCGTGCCGGAAGTAATTGCGGGCGATGGCGGGGCCGCGGACCTTGAGGCGGCCGAAGACTTCGCCATTCCAGGGTAGGTCGCGGCCAGCATCATCGGTGATTTTCATCTCTACAGTGAAGGGCGGGCAGCCTTGCTTTGCCTGCAGCGCGAGGGCGGCTTCGGGGTCAAGCCCGTTGATTTCGGGCTTGCGCTGATAGGTGGTACCAACAGGCGACATTTCCGTCATGCCCCAGGCATGAATGACGCGCACGCCATATTTTTCCTGATAGGTTTGCGTGATGGCGGCAGGGCAGGCGGAACCGCCAATCACCACGCGCTTCAGCGTATCAATGCGCGCCCCCGTGGCTTCCATATGCCGCAACAACATCATCCAAACCGTGGGCACGGCGGCAGAAAAATTCACGCGCGCCTCGGTGATGATTTCATGCACCGAAGCGCCATCCAGCTTGGCGCCAGGCAGAATCAGCGTGGCGCCAGCCATGGGGGCAGAGATTGGCAAGGACCAGCCATTGGCGTGGAACATCGGCACCACGGGCATCACACGATCAGCAACACCCAGCCCCAGACAATCCACCTGATTGGCCGCCAGCGCATGCAGGATATTGGACCGGTGGGAATAAACCACGCCCTTGGGATCGCCCGTAGTGCCTGACGTATAGCAAAGCCCAGCAGCAGTTCTTTCATCGAAGCTCGCCCAGGCGAAATCGCTATCGGCTTCCGCCAGCCAATCCTCATAGGCCACCGCATTGCGCAGCCCCGTTTCTGGCAGATGCGCGCCATCGGTCAGGATGATGAAGCGTTCGATGTGTTCAAGCTTCGGCGCCAAGTGCTGGATCAGGGGGATGAAGGTCAGGTCCAGCATCAACACGCGTGATCCGGCATGGTTCAGGATCCAGGCGATTTGATCCGGAAACAACCGCGGATTGACCGTGTGGTAAATGGCGCCAATGCCGGTGATGCCATACCAGGCTTCCACATGGCGCCAGGTATTCCAGGCAAGCGTCGCCACACGATCACCAAGCTTGATGCCGTCACGCTGCAAGCGCTGCGCAACACGGATCGCGCGCACCCGCACATCATGGTAATTCGTGTGATGGAAAGGGCCTTCAACGGACCGGCTCATGATCTCCCGCCCCGGGTGCTGTATGGCAGCGTGGTCCAACACCTTGTGCATCAGCAAGGGCCAATCCTGCATCAATCCCAACATGGCTACCCCCTTTATCTGGGCGTGTTTCGCCCAAGCTTCTCAGGAAACCCTACACGCAAAGCCCCAGCCTGTGGCAAGATGCCGATCAGCCCCGTAACAGGAGAAAGCGTCATGGCCCCGATCCCCGATATCAGCCCCGAAG
>JBILPX010000388.1:0-2851 GCA_044373565.1 Roseomonas sp. | reverse complement strand
GATCCGTGGGCTTGGTCAATAAGGCGCGCGCCACGCGGCGCACGCGGTTTTTGTCACGTTCTTCGGTCAGGTATTCGACCGGGCTTTTGCCGTCCACCCGTGCCAGGAAAAGCCCTGGCAATAGCCGCGCCGCGCGGGCTTCCAGCGCATCTGCCGCTTCCCAGGTGATGCCGGCCAGATAGCGCGCTGCCAGGGCTTCGAAGCAGGCCATGAAACCGGCGCTGGCTTGGGGTGCCCAGAGGCATTTCAGCAGCAGGTGATTGAGGCAAAAGGCGAGATCAAAAGCGGGGTCCCCCCACCAGGCGCATTCCGCATCCAGAAATACTGGCCCCGCTGGGCCACACAGGATATTCTTCGGGCTGACATCGCCATGCACCAGCGTGCGCTTGTTGCGCGCAGTCACCGCCGCGATGTCTTCCAACACCGCAGCCAAATCCGGATGCGCGCGTGCAGTTGCCAGCAGATAGGGTTCCAGGCGGATGGCATGGAAAATCTCATCCGTCGAGAAGGCTGCGGCCAAGCCAGGCTGCGCGGCGGCATGGGCGTGGATGGCGGCGATGCGACGCCCAACCTCGGCAGCAAACGCCACATCCGCATGGCCATCCCGCAGCCGCGCCTTCCAGACCGGATGATCCGCCGGCGAGAGGAATGCCATGGCAAGCGCGCCTGTCGCCTCATCCTGGCCGAGCAGTTTCGGCACGGCGCCGGGCAGGGCGCGATCCGCCTCGGCCAGCCAGCGCGCTTCATAGATATTGCGCACCACCGGCGCGCGCCAATCGGCGGCCACCTTCAGCTTGGGGAGCGCTCGCTTGACGCAAATCTCGCGCCCATCAGGCAGGATCAGATGCCAGATATCGGAAGAAACGCCGCCCGCCAGTGCCTCACCCTGCACAAGCTGGCCGGGTGAGAGCAGCCCCATGGCGACAAGCCCGGCGGCGATGGCCTCTGGCAAAGGCTCTGGCATGGCTCAGCGCTTCAGCAGCGCTTCCCAGCGCGTTGCCTCGCCGGCCATATAGGCTTCGCTTTCGGCGACACTCAATGTCAGGATGCGGTCAGCACCCAGATCGCCCAAGCGCTTGCGTAAGGCTTCTTGGCTAAGGGCGCGGTTGATCGCGGCATTCAGGACTTCGCGCCTGTCGCGCGGTGTCGCAGTTGGGACGAAAACGGCCTGCCAGACGCTCATTTCCGCATCCACGCCGCCTTCGCGCCAGGTTGGCACATCAGGATCGGCGGCGTTGCGATGCGGCGTCGTCACGGCAAAAGCGCGCGCCTGATTGCCGCGCGCGGTTTGAAACCCTGTAAGGCCCGCATCGAACATCATGGCAATACGCCCTGCGGCCAGGTCAAGGGTCGCCGGCGCGCCGCCGCGATAGGGTATTTCATTCAACTGCACGCCTGTCGCCTTCAAATAAAGCAGCGCTGCCATTTGCAGAATGCCGCCACCGCCGGAGCTGCCGTAATCCAATTGCCCGGGCCGCGCCTCCGCGAGTGCGGTGAATTCGCGCAAATTATTGGCAGGCACATTATTCGCGACCAGCATGACAATGGGTGATTCAGCGACCACCGCAATCGCCTGCAAGCTGGTGATGGGATCAATCGGCGGATTAGGCACCAGCACGCGCAAGGCCGCATGGCCGGTATTGTTGAACAGCACGGTATGGCCATCGGCTGGCGCGCGGGCCACGACCTCGGCCCCCACCATGCCGCCCGCGCCGCCACGGTTTTCGATAATCAGGGGCTGAGGCAGGATCAACGCCATGGCTTCCGCCAGCACGCGGGCCACAACATCCGTGGCCCCGCCCGCCGCATAAGGCACAATCACGCGAATGGGCCTTTCGGGATAGGCGCCGGCCGGCGCCAAAGGCGCCAGCAGCAGGACCGCAACGGACAAAACCCAGCGCAAGCGCATCTTTCCCCCTTTTGTCCCGGCCTTTGGGGACAATGACGCCTCATCCTGCCCGGCCTTGGCGCCGCTGCCAAACCCTGTAGCCTCACCAGATGGAAAGCCTATGATATAAAAAGCTCAAACATTGAACCGAGACACCATGGCGGAAGAAGACTGGGACATCCCCGAGCATTTACGGCCCGACCCAACGGAGCATGGCTTCGATCTGGATCAGGCCTATCGCGCCGTGGTCGGCTTGCGTAGCCAGGTTCCGCCGGATGCCTTCACCGCGCGGGTACTGGGCACGGAACGCGAAGGCAGCGGCGTGCTGATTGGCGATGGCCTGGTCCTGACCGTGGGCTATCTGGTGAGCGAAGCCGAGAGCATCTGGATCACCACCGCCGAAGGCCGGGCGGTCGCTGGCCATGCGTTGGCGGTGGATCAGGAAACCGGCTTCGCGTTGGTGCAGGCGCTGGGCAAGATTCCTTTGAAACCGGCGGCCCTTGGCGATAGCGAAAGCCTCAAGGTTGGTGCCGCGACTGTCATGGCGGCAGCGGGTGGGCGTGCCCATGCGGTGGCTGGCAAGCTGGTCGCACGCCAGCCTTTCGCCGGCTATTGGGAATATCTGATGGAAGAAGCGCTATTTGTCGCTCCTGCCCATCCTTCCTGGGGTGGCGCCGGGCTTTTCGGCCCCGATGGCAAGTTGGTGGGCGTTGGTTCCCTGATTTTGCAGCAGGGCGAAGAAGGCCGTCGGCTTGATCTGAACATGGTGATTCCGGTGCATCAGCTCATCCCCATTCTGGATGATCTGGTCAATCAAGGCCGCCGATCTGGCCCGCCGCGCCCCTGGCTTGGACTTTACGCGACCGAGGATGATGAGGGGATTTCTGTCGCCTCCCTCGCCCCCGATGGCCCGGCCGAGGCGGCGGGAATGCGCAATGGAGATCGTATCCTTTCAGTAGACGG
>JBILPX010000387.1:0-2862 GCA_044373565.1 Roseomonas sp. | reverse complement strand
AGCTACAAAAACAGATTGACGGGCTTAATGTGCGGATCGATTCGAATGATCGTCAGCTTGCCCTGGTGCGTCAGGAAATCATGGGCGTGGAAGGGTTGGTACGGATGGGGCTGGAACGCCTGCCGCGCCTGCTTTCCCTGCAACGCGAAGAAGCGCGCCTGATCGGCGAAAGGGGTGAGGCGATTGAAAATGTCGCGCGCATCCAGCAAGCGGTGGGTGAGGCGGAAATGCAGCGCGCCCAATTGCTGCGCGCGCGGCAAGAAGAAAACGCCAAGGAATTACGCGAATTGCAGGGGCGACTTTTGGAACTGCGCGAACGCGAAATCAGCGCTAATGACCAATTGACCCGCCTTACGATAGACGCGCCCGAAGCCGGCATGGTGATGGATTTGCGCTACACCACACGCGGCGGCGTGATCGCGCCTGGTTCACAGGTTGCCTCCATCGTGCCGCAGGAAGAAAGGCTGGTGGTGGAAGCGCAGATCACACCGGTTGATGTTGATACGGTGCGCATCGGCATGCCGGCTTCCATCCGGCTTTCCCATGCGGCAGCGCGCACCACGCCCATTCTGGAAGGTTCTGTGGAACGGATTGCTCCGGACCGCATGACAGATCAACGCACCGGCATGCCTTATTTCATCGCGCGTATTGCCATCGCGCCTGAGGAATTGACCAAGCATGACCATTTGCGCCTGCAACCTGGCATGCAAGCGGAAGTGCTGATCCGGCGCGGGGAAAGGTCCTTTGCCTCCTATCTGGCTCGGCCGCTGTCGGATCGCTTCGCCAAGTCCATCCGAGAGTTCTAGACTAACAAGCGGCGTGGCGTCGCAGCGCCGCTTCAGGAGGAGTGTCATCATGTTCCGTCGTTTTCTGGGTGCTTTGGCGCTCTGCCTTCTGGGCCTTTCCGCCACGCCCGCGCTGGCGCAGCAGGGCGATCCCTCCTTCAATCTGGTCAATCGTTCCGGACGGTTGATTTTTGAGGTTTATGCTTCGCTTTCCACGGATCAGGATTGGGGCCGGGATCGGCTTGGCGATAAAGCGCTGCCCAATGAGCGGAGCTTCACGCTACGCCTGCCGCAAGGCCCCTGCATGTGGGATCTGCGCGTGGTTTATGAACGCACGGGCGGCCCCGCCGAGGATAAGCGCAACATCAACCTATGTGCTGTGACGGAAGTGGTGTTTGATGGGCGGCAGACGGGCCAAACCCAGGGGCCACAGCAGCGTCCACAGCCCCAACTACCCCAGCGCGGCGCGCCCACCGGCCCCACCGGCAATCCTTCCTTCAACCTGGTCAATCAATCGCGCGTGACGGTGATGGAAGCCTATGTATCGCTTTCGACCGAGCAGGAATGGGGGCCGGATAGGCTGGGCAATGATACGGTGTCGGCGGGGCGGAACTTCGCCATTCGCCTGCCGGAAGGCCCTTGCCTGCATGATGTGCGCTTTGTCTATGAAAACGGTCAGTCGGATGAGCGCCGCGGCGTGAACCTTTGCGACGTCACTAATCTGGTCCTGCCCTTGCAGCGCCAATAGGCGCGGCAGGGTTCATCCAGGCAGGCTCACATCCAGGTTAAGGGCGGCATCGCAGCGCGCGGTGGCGCCGAGTGGCAGCACCAGCGTGCATTCGCGTTCTTCAATGAGCGCCGGGCCGGCCACGCTTTCGCCCGGGCGCAGCGCCAAGCGATTGAGCACCGGGGTTTCAACATAGGTCCCGCCAAACCAGGCGCGGCGCGTGCCGCGATGTAGCGTGCCTTCGGCTGAAGTACCTTGCCGTGTGAGGTCCACCACCGGGCGCGGCCCCGCGACAATCACCTGCCAGGATACGCATTCCACCGGCAGGCTTGGTTCGGTGCGGCCGTAAAGCGCCAGATAGGCGGCTTCGAATTTCGCGCGCAGTTCTGCCGCATCGCCCTGCGTGATGGCCTCGGCCGGGATTTCCGCTTCCACCTGGAACCCCTGCCCGGCATAGCGCATGGCACCCAGGATGCGTGCTGATGCGGCTTCTGGCACCACACCTGCCGCGGCCGCCATGGCTTTGCCTTGGGCCGTCATGGTGCTGGTGATCTCACGCAGCCGCGCAAAATCCAACCCTGCCAAGGGGGCTACCCAACCCTGCACGAAAGCGAAGGAAATCGGCGCCGCCAGAAATCCAAAAGCGGAAGCAACCCCCGCACCCAGAGGCACGATGATGCGACGAAGGCCAAGCTTCATGCCGATATGGCAGGCATGCACCGGCCCCGCGCCACCGATTGGCACCATGGCGTAGACATCAATGCGTTTTGCTTTTTCCAGCGCATGGATCGCCGCCGCCTGCGCCATATTGCCATTGACGGTTTCATGAATGGCCCAGGCGGCTTCCGGCACAGAAAGACCAAGCGGCTTGCCGATATGTTCGGCCAGCGCTGCCTCAGCCGCCGCGACATCCAACTTCATCGCGCCACCCAGGAAGCTTTCAGCGCCCAGATAACCCAGCACCAAATCCGCATCCGTGACCGTGGGCCGCGCGCCGCCAAGCCCGTAGCAGGCGGGGCCGGGATCGGAACCCGAACTTTCCGGGCCGACACGCACCAGACCGAGGCGATCCACCCGCGCGATGGAACCTCCGCCAGCGCCGATTTCGATCATGTCAATGACCGGCACCTTGAGCGGTAATCCGCTGCCCTTGCGGAAACGATCCACGCGCGCGACTTCGAAATCAAGGCTGCGCTGCGCTTCGCCATTGTCAATCAACGCAGCCTTGGCGGTGGTACCGCCCATATCAAAGCAAAGGATATCGCGTGCCCCTGCCGCCGCACCATAAATGCCGGTTGCTTCCACGCCGCCCGCGGGGCCGGATTGCACCAAGCGGATCGGGTGACGCGC
>JBILPX010000103.1:0-9308 GCA_044373565.1 Roseomonas sp. | reverse complement strand
CGGATGTCACAACCCGTTCCGCCGCGGCAATCTGGTCAAGCAGACGCAGCGCCACCACCTCGGCCGTCAGTCCGGTTTCCGCAAGCCGAGCAGGAACCTGGATGGGGGCCACTTCTATCGAATCTTGATTTATTTCACGAACGATCAGGAAAATCAGCATCACCAGGATGATCACTGGCGCCACAGCGAAAAGGGCCGCCTGAAAACTGCCCCAAAGCTTCATGAGTGTAGTTACTAGATGCTTTTTGCCAGTGGCTGCTTCGGTGGGTGGAATTTTCTGCTCTTCATTCATGAAGCAGGGTTTCACTATGTTTTGATCACCAAAGTCAAGCAATCAGAAATGCGAACCCAGCGGGTCTAGATCATGCCTGAAGTTCCCGATTCAGGGAGAAACATAAAAACTCTAGCTGCGCAGCGTCACTTGCACGCTTGATTCAAGCCCAAGCGCCGCCGCGAGGGTTTCAAGCCGACGCAGCACGCTTTCGCCGGCGAAAACACCGCTGCCTTCAACAAGCCGCAGCATCAACCGCCCGCCACGGCGTTCAAGTGATGTGCCCGCCAGCAGCACGGGCGTGCCGCCTGAAAGCGTATAGGCAAGCCTGAAGGCTGCGCCCAAAATCTCCGCGCGCCGCAGCGTGCCGACATCCAACAGCAACCGCGCGGAGGGCAGGAAAGGCGCGTCCGCCTCGGCCTCATACCGGAGCGCCGCGGCAAGGGCGAGGAATGCGCGGCCATGATGGTCAAAGCCAACACCGGGTTGGCGCAACACGCGGTAAAACGCATGTTCGGCACGATAATCTGGATGATCATGGCTGCCGACATCGCTTACCCAACAAGCGGCTTCGCGTAGCGCCACGGCCAGCGGAGACTCATCCTCAAAAAGCGGCGCGGTCCAGGTGAAAAGCGCCGGCGGCATGGCTTGGTCTCGCCCGAAGCGAAGCGACATGTCATGCGATGCCGCCAGCAGCGGGTCACGCTTGCGCTCAACCGTATCAATCAGCCGCGCATACCAACCTTCGCGCAGGCCATTGGCGCTGAAAACAACGCGGCGCGCACCGCTGGCACGCAGTAGCCGACGCAGCACCAGCGCGGCGAAGGGCAGATCAGCCAAGCGCTTGGTGGACGCGCCAGGCATGCGTTCCAGCGTGCGCCGCGTGGCAGCCATCAATACGCCGGAAAGATCACGCGCTTCTTCACGCGTCAGCGCGTAATGATGCACGATGGAAAGCGGATAGCCGGTTTGCGCCATATGCATGCGCGCCATGGCGCGCCAGGCGCCGCCCACCAGGTACAAGTCCCGCCCAGATGCGCTATGCACCCAGGGCATGCGCGCCAATTCTTCCATCACAATCGCGCGCGCCTTGCCAATATCGCCCTTCGCGCGATCCGCGAGGCGAATGGTGCCAATGGGCAGGCTGCCGGTTTTGCCTTGCTCACCTTGATTGAGTTCCACCAATTCCAGGGAACCACCACCAATATCGCCAAGCAGCCCATCCGCACCGGGAAAGCCAAGCAGCAAGCCATGGGCGGAAAGCCGCGCTTCCTCATCCCCCGTCAGAATGTGGATCGGCACGCCGGGCATTTTGTCGCTGAGTGCCCCCACAAAGGCCGCGCCATTGGACGAATCACGCACGGCAGCGGTGGCCAGAACTTCGATCGGATCGGCGCCCATGGCGCGCGCCACCGCATGATAGCGCTGCATGATGGTGAGCGCCTGGTCCACCGCATCCGCGTTGAGTTGCCCCGTATCATGCAGCCCGCGGCCCAGCCCCAGCACCGCTTTTTCGTTGAAAATTGCAGCGGGATTGCGCCCGCGCCCTTCAAACACAACCAGGCGCACGGAATTGGAACCCAAATCCACAACGCCACAGCGTGCTGTCATGCTGGTAAAGCCCGCTTGCGGACGCAGATCGGCGCCATCCATCAATCCTGCTTCACACGATCCTGCCGCTGGCGTCGGGGCGCACGGGCCAGCGCGCTGCCGCGCCCCGAAAGCGATGGGTTGGTCATGAAATACTCATGCGCTGATACGCCATTTTCCGGGGCGACAATACGCGCCCAATGCCCATCTGGGCCAAGCTGCCAGCTTTGCAGCGTGTCCTTCAGATTGATCACCATGATCTGATCCAGCACTTGCGCATGCACCGTCGCGTTTTCCACCGGCACCATGGTTTCCACGCGCCAATCCATATTGCGCGCCATCCAGTCGGCGGAGGAGATATAAATCTTGGCGCGACGCGATGGCAGACGATGCCCATTGCCGAATACGCAAATGCGCGAATGTTCCAGAAAGCGCCCGACAATGGATTTGACGCGAATATTGTCCGAAAGCCCCGGCACGCCCGGGCGCAGGCAGCAAATGCCGCGCACAATGGCATCCACCTTCACGCCGGCCTTTGAAGCCTCATACAGCGCATCGATCAGCGTTTCATCCACCAGCGAATTCATCTTGATCCAAATCGCCGCCGGCTTGCCTTCCTTGGCGAAGGCGATTTCCTGGCGGATCAGCGCGAGCAAGGTTGGGCGCGTGGTGAGCGGTGAGAAGGCCAGCTTTTCCATCGTCTCCGGCCGCGCATATCCGGTCATGTAATTGAACAGCTTGGCAGCATCGCGGGTCAGCGCCGGATCGGCAGTGAAGTAGGAAAGATCAGTATAGATGCGCGCTGTGACGGGATGGTAATTGCCCGTGCCGAAATGCGCGTAGGATCGCAAAGCTTGTCCTTCGCGCCGCACCACCAAGCTTACCTTGGCGTGGGTTTTCAATTCCACAAAGCCATACACCGTCTGCACGCCGGCGGCTTCCAATTCGCGGGCGAGCGCGATGTTGCGTTCTTCGTCAAACCGCGCCTTCAACTCAATAATGCCGGTGACGCTTTTGCCCGCTTCGGCTGCTTCAATCAGCGCCTTTGCAATTGGGCTGTCGCGCGTGGTGCGATAAAGCGTCTGCTTGATTGCGATCACATTCGGATCACGCGCAGCTTGCCGCAGGAATTGCACTACCACATCAAAGGATTCATAGGGGTGATGCACCACAATATCCTTGGCGCGGATGGCGGCAAAGCAATCGCCGCCGAAATCCAGGATGCGTTCTGGAAAGCGCGGCGTATAGGGCGTGAACAGCAGATCGGGCCGGTCATCCACGATCAATTGCGTCAGATCGGAAAGCCCAAGCAAGCCATCCACCACGAAAATTTCTGACCGCGGCGCATCCAATTCCTCGGCGACAAAATCCAGGATATCGGGGGGCGTATTGGCGGTGACGGAAAGCTGGATGGCGCGCCCACGCCGACGGCGCTTCAAGGCACTTTCATAGGAACGGACAAGGTCTTCGGCTTCTTCTTCGAATTCCACATCCGTGTCGCGGATCACGCGAAACAGGCCGCTTTCCGCCATGATGAAGCCGGGGAAAAGCCGATCCAGGAACAGCAGCACCACATCTTCCAATAGCACGAAGCGGATCGCCCCCGTACCGCGGCGCGATGGCAGGCGGATGAAGCGTTCCACCTGCGGCGGCAATGGCAGCAGTGCCCGCATGGTGCCGCCATCTTCTTCGCGCAACAGCTTGAAAACCATGCAAAGTGCGAGATTGGAAATGAAGGGGAAGGGATGGGCGGGGTCAACGGCAAGGGGGGTCAGCACCGGGAAGACCCGGTCCGCGAACCATTCTCCCAGCCATTCCTTATCGGCCTCGGTCAGGTCGGGCCGATCCACTACCATCAGACGCGCCTCGCGCAGCATGGAGCGCAAGTCCCGCCATGATTCCTGTTGGCCATCAAACAGCGCGCGTGCGCGTTCATGAACGGCGGCAAGCTGCTGCGCTGGCGTCAGCCCATCGGGGGATGGTGTGACCACGCTGGCGCGATCCTGCCCCACCAGACCCGCCACGCGCACGGAATAAAATTCATCTAGGTTGTTTGCCGAAATAGCAACATATCGTAGCCGTTCCAGCAGCGGGTGGCGCGCATTGCCCGCTTCTTCCAGCACACGCTGATTGAAGGCGAGCCACGAAAGCTCCCGATTGCTGAAACGCGCTGGGCTTTCCGCCAGCGGGAAGGCTCCGATATCGGGCATGATGTCGCTCATGACTTCATTTTATAGCAGAGGGGGCAGGGAAGGCGAGGGTGGGCGCCGTTCAGTCTCAGAAACTTCACAAATGCCCTGTTCTGCCAGCCAGCCATCAAGGGCCAGCCGCGCCAGAGGGCGCGTGATGCGCCCCCCCATGCCAAGTGCCGCGCGATCCAGCCGGGCCACGGCTTCAGCAAGGCTTGCCGCATCGCGCGGCAAGCGCGTGAGAAGCCAGGCTTGCACATCGGGCTCGATCCGCAATTGCCGATCGGCGAAGAATTTGCTGAGCAAGGCGCGCAGCAGCGCATCCGTTGCCGGGCCAACGCCCACAGCTTGCGTCGCGCGCAAACGGCTGGTCAGATCAGGCAGGCGCACTGGCCAGCGTGCCGGCGCCTCACGCCCGATCAGCAGCAGGCTCTCGCCTCGTTCAGCGCAAAGATTGATCAGATGCAAAAGCGCGGTCTCATCCGCCACGCAATCCGCATCATCAATGACATTGCCCTGTGGCGCAGGGGCGGGCAGGCCGCGCAAGCCCATGCCATCCAGCCAGCGCCAACCAAAACGCGCGGCAGCAGCGCGCGCCAGATGCGTCTTGCCCACGCCCGCTGCGCCATATAGCGCCAGACGGCCGAGTGGCCAGGTATCAGGCTGCGCCAGCCAGCTTCGCGCGGCTTCATTGCTGGCATCGGCAATCACATCGCGCGCGTCAAAGGAAGCCGCGATGGGCAGCGGCAGTGCCAATTGGCGCATCATTGCCCTGTCCGCGGCGGGTCAAGATAAAGCGGGCTTTCCAGATAGCGGCGCAGCCAATAGCGCGTCACCACACCAATCGCAGCCGCCATGGGCACGGCCAGCAGCACGCCCAGAAATCCAAAAGCGACCCCACCGGCGAATAGCGCGAAAATCACCCAAACCGCGTGCAGTTCTACCCGGTTGCCGAGCAGATAGGGGTAAATGATGTAGCCTTCGATCCCTTGGCCGATCACGAAAATCGCCACAATCACCAGCACTTCCTGCCAGGATCCGAATTGCCCGATGGCCAGCAGCACGGCGGTCGCGAAACCGGTCATGGAACCGACATAGGGGATGAAGGTCAGGAAGCCCGACATGATGCCGATGGTGATGCCAAGCTCCAGCCCCGCCAAATGCAAAGCGAAGGCATAGAAAATGCCAAGCCCGAGGCAACACAGCAATTGCCCGCGCAGCCAGGCGGATAGAACGCGGTCCGTATCGCGCGCGATTTGCCGGAATACATTCGCACTGCGCCGCGGCAGCCAGCTTTCAATGCGCGTCAGCATGGCGGGCCAATCACGCAGAAGGTAAAAGGCGACAACCGGTGTTACCACCACAAAGGTGAAAACACTGAATAGCGCAAAGCCGCCGCCGATCAGCCGTGTTGCCGCGCCACCCAGCCAGGACAGCATGGACGCCGCCTGGTTGATCGCCAATTCACGCAAGCGCTGATCCAGCATGTCTGGGCCCAGCGCGTCTTCCAGCTTGGTCAGCACATCACGCAAGGCCTGACCAATACCAGCGATATAGGCGGGCAGGCGCTGCACTAGTACGCCAAGCTGCGCCAGGATCAGCGGATAAAGCAGCAGCAGCGCAATCAGCGTGATGGCGGCAAGCAGCGTTATCAGCAGAAAGGCGCCCATGCCACGCGGTAAGCCAAGCCGCGCCAAGCGTGTCGCCAAGGGGTCCAGAAAATACGCAATGGTGGCGGCCAGCACGAAGGGCGTCAGAATACCCTGAAACAACCACAGGCAGAAAAGCAGCGCGATACCAAAACCAAGAAACAGCCCCCAACGTTGCCCGCGTGTAGCAGTGCGCGGCGCCGAAGGCGACGTGTTGGCCGGCCGTGCAGCCAAGGGTGGGCGCTGATCTGTCATGCGGTCCAGCCGGCGGTGCGCCGCGCCGCCTGCACAACATAAGCGGCACCTGAGGCAAAAGTTGTTGCCGCCACAAGCCAGATCATCACCTCCAGCAATCTGGGTGCGCTGAAGCCGAAACCCGCCAATAATAGCACAAGGGCAGCCAGCAGGATCTGCGCTGCCGTATTCGCCTTGGAAATGAAAATCGGTTTGATGCGGGGCGGCAGGCCAACCGCCCAAAGCACCAAGACACCGCCCACGATCAGCAAATCACGAAACACCACCAAAATCGCAAGCCAATCCGGCAGCACGCCAATCGCTGCCAGCGTCACGTAAACCGAAACCAGCAACGCCTTATCCGCGATGGGATCAAGCACGGCACCAAGTTGGGATCGCGCATTCCAGGCCCGCGCAATCCAGCCATCCAGCGCATCGGAAATTCCCGCGCCGATGAAAACCAGAAAGGCAAGATCAAGTCGCTGCTGCAACATCAGCCAGATCGCCGCCGGTACGGCGCAAAGCCGCGCAAGCGTGATCAGATTGGGCAGGGTGAAAAGCCCTGCCCCCGCAAGGTTCTGCGGGGTTTGCGGCAAGCGGCGAAGGTCAGGACCGTCCGGCAAGGCCAAGCCGCCATTGATCATTTCGCGTGCCGGTGCCGGGCACAAGCTGCAATCCACTCTGCGCGAAAACCTCCTGCGCCAAGCCAACCGGCACACGCAACCCAAGGTTCAGATGTGCGCGGTCCGTGGTGATGGCCATGACATCAAGCTTGGCACCCGCTGCAACTACGCGGCGGCGGATTTCCAGCCATTCATTGAACGACCCATAACGCGCCGTGGCTTCCAAAGACGCCAATACCGGTGTGGGTGGCGTGACATGGGCTGGCGCTTCGGATGCTATGCCGGAAGGCAGCGTCGCAGCGCGCACTTCGCCACCTTCGGCAAAGCTTTGCACTGCTTCGGCATCGAATTGGATGGTCATCCGGCCAGTATAACGCTGCGGGCCGGTCGTTTCCTGTTCGATCACAATGGAACGCACCATGCGATCAAGTTCGGCATCGGTTGGGCGGCGCGGGGCATTGACCATGCCCTGAATGCGATCCCAGGCGGTGCGGCGCCCGGCGGCGTAGGCACGTTCCTGCGCCACCACGCCATTCTCTGCGGTTGCTTCCGCGGCCACGCCGCGCTGCGTCAGCGCGCCCATGTCGCTGAATTGCGCAAATGCCGGCAGCGCGGCCAAGCTCAGCCAGATGCTTGCGAAAGCTGCCGCCACATGTTTCTTTCCGGCCATCCGCCAGGCGTGGCTTTTTGTCATCATAGCCTTCCCTTTACTCTTCGCGACGCTAGTACGACGCTCACTGTATCAAATCGGAGGTCGCCCTGACCAGTTCCAATTCCCAAAGCCTCACCTACCGCGATGCGGGCGTGGATATTGAGGCCGGCGACGCCCTGGTTGAGGCCATCAAGCCCCTGGCGCGCGCCACGAACCGGTCCGGCGTGATGGGGGGCCTTGGGGGCTTCGGCGCCTTGTTTGACCCGAAGGCGGCGGGCTTTAAGGACCCGGTGCTGGTTTCTTCCACCGATGGTGTTGGCACCAAGCTGCGTGTGGCGATTGAAGCGGGCATTCACGACACGGTCGGCATAGATCTGGTCGCCATGTGCGTGAATGATCTGGTGGTGCAGGGCGCTGAGCCCCTGTTTTTCTTGGATTATTTCGCTACCGGGAAACTACAGCTGGATCAGGCGCGGGCAGTGATTGCGGGCATTGCGGAAGGCTGCCGGCAAGCGGGCTGCGCCCTGGTCGGCGGCGAAACTGCTGAGATGCCGGGCATGTATGCCGCGGATGATTACGATTTGGCCGGATTTTCCGTGGGTGCCGCCGAACGTGGCCAGCTTTTGCCGCGCCCCGTTTTATCTGGGGATGTGCTGATCGGGCTTGGGTCTTCCGGCGTTCATTCCAACGGGTTTTCCCTGGTGCGGCGGATTCTGGCCGCGCGCGACCTGACCCTTGCCGACCCCGCGCCCTTCGCGCCTGGGCAAAAGCTAGGCGAGGCGCTGCTGGTACCAACCCGCATCTATGTGAAGCCGCTGCTTGCTTTGCATCGCGCGGGCTTGCTGCATGCGGCGGCGCATATCACCGGTGGTGGCTTGCCGGGCAATCTGCCGCGCGTATTGCCGGCGGGCGTGACGGCGGTGCTGGAAGCCGGAAGCTGGCCCGTGCCGCCGGTTTTCGCCTTTCTGGCCGAGGCCGGGAATGTCAGCGCGGATGAAATGCTCCGCGTCTTCAATTGCGGGCTTGGCATGGTGCTTGCGGTGCCGGCCTCAGGCGCGGAAGCCGCCTCGCGCATGCTGACGGAAGCGGGGGAAGCGCCCTTCCGCATCGGCCATCTGGAAGCGTCCAGCGGGCCGGCCGGGATTCGCATCCAGAATCTGCCTCAGGCCTGGCCGCGCACATGAAGCGGGCGCGGCTCGCCCTGCTGATTTCTGGGCGCGGGTCCAATATGGCGGCCATTCTGCAAGCGGCCGGGCCAGATTACCCGGCAGAACCTGTGCTTGTGCTCACCAACCGCGCCGATGCGGCGGGGCTTGGGACTGCAGCGGCGCGGGGGGTGCCCACCGCCGTGGTGGAAAGCCGCGCCTTCAAGGGCGATAGGGCGGGTTTTGAGGCCGCCATGGAAGCGGAATTGGTCAGGCATGGCGTTGAAATCATCGCGCTCGCTGGCTTCATGCGCGTGCTGACCCCCGATTTCGTGCGGCGCTGGGAAGGCCGGCTGGTCAATATCCACCCATCTCTGCTGCCGGCCTTTCCGGGGCTGGATACCCATGCGCGCGCCTTGGTAGCCGGCGTCCGTCTGCATGGCTGCACCGTGCATTTGGTGACGGCAGGCGTGGATGAGGGCCCCATCATCGCCCAGGCCGCCGTGCCGGTTCTGCCCAATGACACGGAAGCAAGCCTGGCCGCGCGGGTGCTGGCGGAAGAACATCGGCTGTATCCCGCAGCGCTTTCCTGGCTGGCGGCGGGGCGCGTGCGGCTGGAAGCGGGGCGGGCGTTGATCACTGGGGCGGAATATGCGCCAGAATCGCTACTGAACCCCTTGCCCCGCGCCGCGTGGCTTTCTACACACTAGGACAACTGCCGAGATTTGGGGAAAGCCATGGCTGAGAAAGAACATTATGACTTTGTCGAAGTGACCTCCGCCGATATCCTCACGGATCGCCGTGGCGGCTGGGAAGGCTTCACGCGCTTTGTCACCTGGTCCACCGGGGCCACTGTGGTCGTGCTGGTGCTGATGGCGATTTTCCTGGTCTGACGCCGGGCGCTTTTCGGCATGAAAAATGGGCGGCTTTGACCGCCCTTTTTGTTGTTTTGGCT
>JBILPX010000386.1:0-2869 GCA_044373565.1 Roseomonas sp. | reverse complement strand
AGGACGCGCGCGGTGCAATCCTCAGCGCCTTCAACCTGCAATTCATCACCGGCCTTAAGGCGGCGCGCATTGCGGATCAGCGTATGCCAAATGCCCGCTTCCTCATGCCGGTTGAGCATGATTTCAACCCGCGCCTGGCCGCGCCGCGCATGCAGCCGCGCGGGGATGACGCGCGTGTCATTCACCACCATCACATCGCCGGGGCCAAGCAGCGCCGGCAGATCGCGCACGCCGCGATCTTCAGCGCCATCCGGGCGCACCACCAGCATGCGCGCCGCATCGCGCGGGCGGATGGGCGCCTGCGCGATCAAATGTTCAGGCAGGATGAAATCATAATCATCCAGCCGCAAAGGAGGGGGGTGAGCCAGCACCCGGGCGCGGTAGCGCGAAGCCGCCTCAGGCGCAACCGGCCGCCCCCGGTACAGGGGACCTTATTCAGCGGAACGCAGGCCCGTGGCTTCAATCAGACTGCGGAATTTTTCGCTTTCTGCGCGCGAGAAAGCCGTGAAATCCGCGCGGTTGCGATACAGGATGGGCTGGGCCACGCGCCTCATGCCTTCAATGAAGCTTTCAGTCTTCACTGCCTTTTCACAAGCAGCTTCCAGACGCGCCGTGATGGGTTCCGGCGTGCCGGCGGGGGCGTAAAGGCCGCTCCAGATCGTATAGACCAGGTCATGGCCTTCTTCGCGCATGGTAGGCACATCGGGGAAATCCGGATTGCGCGCTTCGGTCAGGAAGGCAATGGGATGCAGATCATATTGGCGTATCAACAAGGTCTGATCTGTGAAAAGCTGCAATTGTCCCTGTTGGAAAGCGAGCATCACCTCACCCGAACCACGGAACGGCACATGGTTCATTTGGATATTCGCCGCGCGCATCAGTGCCACCATGGAAATATGCGGAATGCTGCCTGCCCCGGTAGACGCAAAGGGCATCCCGCCATTCTCAGTGCGTGCGCGCGCGATCACATCGGCCACGCGCCGCAGCCCAGAATTCTTCTGTGTCATCATGATGACCGGGCTATCCGCGACTTGGCAGATCGCCGCCAAGTTTTCGAGCTTATAGGTCAGGTTGCTGCGGAAATGCGGCTGGATGGCGATGGGGCCGATTGGTGAAAGCAGAATGGTCTGCCCATCGGGCCGCGCCCGCGCCACTTCCGCCGTGCCGATGGTGCCCCCCGCGCCGGTGACATTGCGTATCACCACGGGTTGGCCAAGTGCTGCCGCCATATCATTCTGCATGAGCCTAGCCACGATATCGGATGGCCCGCCGGCGGAGAAATTCACCACAAGCGAGATTTGCGCTGAGGCAGGCAGCGCCCAAGCGCCAAGGATCGCGGCGAGCGCGATGAGACATCTCTTCATTCGTTTTCTCCTGCCCGCTTGTCGGCGCGGGCTGATCGGGGCAGGCTAAACCGGGCAAGCATGCGAAGGGAAGCGCCATGAATGAGACCATGACAGGGGCGCATAGGCGCCTGTTGCGTTGCCCCATCATGCGAGAAGGAAGGGAGCGTAACCAATGACCGCAAGCTATGATCTGAAGGGCAAGACCGCGCTGGTAACCGGGGGTGCTTCCGGCATTGGCCTGGCCACCGTTGAAATGCTTGCGGCCAATGGCTGCAAGGTCGCCATCAACCATTTGGCGGGGGATGAGCGCGGAGCGGCCGAAGTGGCGCGGCTGCGCGGCCTGGGGCGGGATGTGATTGCTGCACCCGGCAATGTGGCCGATGCCGCGGATTGCAAACGCATGGTTGAACAGGCGGTGGCTGACCTCGGCCGTTTGGATTATTTGGTGAATAATGCCGGCACGCCAGGGACGAAAACCACGATTGCACCGAATGAATTTGACCGGCTGACGGAAGAATTATGGGACACGGTCTTGCAGGTTAATCTGCTTGGCGTGTTTCGCTGCACCAAGGCAGCGGCGCCGGCCTTGCGCGCTGCCGGTGGCGCAGTGGTGAGTGTGGCATCCATCGCCGGGCTTAATCACGCCGGGTCTTCCATGGCCTATGGCGCGACCAAGGCGGGGGTGGTGAGCCTGACCAAGAATTTGGCTCGCGGGCTGGCGCCGGAAGTGCGGGTGAATGCCGTGGCGCCAGGTGCAGTGGATTCCACCTGGATGATTGAATGGACCGAAGAACAGCGCCGCGGCAGCATTGACAACGCCGCGCTGAAGCGCCGCTGCACCACGGCGGATTTGGCCGAGGTGATGGTGTTTTTGCTGGCGGGTGCTGCCATGGTCACGGGTCAGACCATTGTGGTGGATGGCGGGCTGACGCTTTAGATGTAGGGCTTCAGTGCCCCCGCAGCCGCGCCCGTGCTGGCCGGCCCGGGCCGCTGAAGGCGGCCAGCATTGCCAGATGGCTGCCATGGTCAGCATCCCGCAATGGCAGGCGGAACAGTCTGCCGCGCGCGTCGCGCATATGGAGTTCGGCGCCGTTGCTGGATTCAAGCAGGGCGACACAGGTGAAAGCCGCTTCGGCCATTTCAACGCGACGGTTGGTTTGCATGGATTTTTCGCTCCTCAGAATCACGTTTATTGTGACGGCCTTAAGAAAAGCCCATCGCTGGTTGTGGAACAGTTAACAGGAATGGTTTCGCGGTGATTTTCTTGTTAAGAAATTTTTGGTATTAATCAAAAGTAAAATTCCTCAACCAAAGGTTCCCGCCATGGTGCAGATCAATGCTGAGCGTTTCCTTGCCGATCTTCATGATCTGCGCAAAATCGGCGCCTATAAAACGGGCGTTCATCGCCCAACCTTTTCGCCGCAGGATATGGAAAGCCGCCATTGGCTGATGGAAAGGCTCCGCGAATGCGGGCTGGAAGCCAGTATTGATGGCATTGGCAATGTCTATGGCCGCCATAGGGG
>JBILPX010000385.1:0-2870 GCA_044373565.1 Roseomonas sp. | reverse complement strand
CAGCATCTCCGCCACTTTAGGGTCCTTCACGCGCTGACGGATCTTATTCGCCACAAAACGCGACACTTCCTCATTCGCCGCACGATTGGTCAGCAAATCCTTAAAATTGCCGACCCAAATTCCGAAGCCCTTTTCGGAATAGAGCTTTTCCAGAAAGGCTTCGCGTTCCGCGGCCGAGACATCGAAGGTATTGCGCGGATCAGGCGTATGCAGGAAGCAGGAGAAGGTTTCCTCGCAACGCTTGAAAATCTGATCATAGCGGCTGCGGATTTCCGCCATTTCCTCGGTGCTGATCTTGCCATTATGCAAGGGCGCGCACCAATTGGGCGTGCGCTGAAACACCACCAATTCTTTCGCGGTCTTGGCGACTTCCTGAATGGTCTGCACGCCGGATGCGCCCGTGCCAATCACCGCCACGCGCTTGCCGGTGAAATCCACCTTTTCCTTAGGCCAAAGCCCGGTATGGAAGGATTGCCCCTTGAAATCCGCAATCCCCGGAAATTGCGGCATAGTTGGTGCGGAAAGTGCTCCAATCGCCGTGATCAGAAAGCGCGTTTTATGCGTGCTGCCATCTTCCAATGTCACGGTCCAGATACGCGCTTTTTCATTCCAGCGTGCCGCCTTCACGCGGGCGGAGAATTGGATATCGCGGCGCAAATCGTATTTATCGGCGACCAGGTTCAGATAGCGTTCGGTTTCCGGCTGCGGCGCGAAATGTTCGGTCCAATGCCATTCCTTCAGCAAATCCTGGTCGAAGGAATAGCCATAGGAATAGCTTTCAGAATCGAAGCGACAGCCGGGATAGCGGTTCCAATACCAGGTGCCACCCACCCCTGTGCCGGCTTCAAACACGCGCGCCTTCATGCCCAATTGGCGCAGCCGGATCAGCTGATAAAGCCCGGACATGCCCGCACCAATGACAATGGCATCGTAATCGAGCCCCTTGTCGCTGCCCGTCGCCCTTGTCGCTTCCATCACTGCGCTCATGTCGTTAACTCCCACCCTTCTGCCAGGTCACACTGGCCCTTGAGCCGCTATATTCACGCAAATACGCAAAAAACCAAACAGTGATAAGTCTGCCCAAATGGACAGGCCGTGATTTGATCAGGATCAGACGCCACGCGAACGGGGTCTGAAATGCGGGAAATACCCGCAATTTCACGCCGCCAGCCGCGCCCGCGCATCCGCGCGCAGCATATCCGCGCCCTTTTCCGCGATCATGATCGTCGGCGCATTGGTATTGGTGGAGGTCACCGCAGGCATGACCGAGGCATCAATCACGCGCAGCCCTTCAAGCCCATGCACGCGCAGCCTTTCATCCACCACCGACATCACATCCGGCCCCATGCGGCAGGAACAGGAAGCGTGGAACACCGTGCTGCCAATCTGGCGCGCATAGTGCAGCCATTCCTCATCGGTTTGCACTTCCGGCCCTGGCATGGATTCCGCCACCATGAAGCGTTGCAGCGCGGGCTTGCTGAACCATTCACGCATCATGCGAAGCCCCGCGACAATGCTGCGCTGGTCACGATCTTCCGCCAGGTAATTCGGGTTGATGGTCGGCTGTTCGCGCGGATCAGCACTGCGGGCTGCGATGAAGCCGCGGCTTTCCGGGCGCATCTGCCAAACGCCGGCGGTCATGCCGGGCCTGGTATCCAAAACCCGCGCTGGACCGGGTGCGTAACTCGCGGAAGCAAATAGCGCCTGCATATCGGGTGTCGCACTTTCCGGCAAAGCCTTGAAGGAAGCCGCGAGAAGCGATGCCGCATAGGTCAGCACGCCGCGCCCCAAAACAGCGAATTTCAGCACCTCACCGGCCAGGCGCAGGCCGCGCGTGCGTTCATTCAGCGTCGCCACATCCTTCACCACGGCCTGTACGCGCACCAGGAAATGGTCCTGAAAATTCCGCCCCACGCCGCGCAATTCATGCAGCACAGGAATGCCGAGCCCCGCCAAATGCTCCGCATCCCCCACACCGGAAAGTTGCAGGATATGTGGGGAGCCAATGGCGCCGGCGGAGAGAATCACCTCCACCGCCGCATCCGCGCGTTCAGCAACACCACCGCGCGAAAACTCCACCCCCACAGCGCGCTTTCCCTCGAACACCACGCGATGCACCAACGCATTGGTCACAACACGCAGATTGGGCCTGCCCATCGCCGGGCGAAGATAGGATCGCGCCGCACTCGCACGGAACCGCCCGCCGCGCGTCTGCTGCACCCAGCCGATATGATCGCCAAGCCCATGCGGCAGATCGTTCAAATCATCGCGGTAATCCCAGCCCATTTGCTGGCCCGCTTCAATCGCCGCCTGACACAATTCCGGCTGGTCCTGCGATGGCGAGGTATAAAGCAAGCCATCCTTGCTATGCGCCGCCTTATCTGGCCCTTGCCATTTCTCGGATTTGTTGAAGTAAGGCAGCACATCGCCTGAAGACCAGCCGCGATTTCCAAGCTGCGCCCAGTGATCATAATCTTCCGGCTGAGACCGGATATAGATCATGCCATTGATCGAACTTGATCCACCCAAAACGCGCCCGCGCGGATAATTGATTTCGCGCCCATTCAACCCGGAATTGCGATCCGCCTTGAAACCCCAAGTCAGCGTCGGGTGATCGAGCAATTTCATATAGCCGGCGGGGATATGGATCAGCGGATTCCAATCCTTGCCACCCGCTTCAATCAGCAGAACCTGGTTGCCCGGGTCTTCCGAAAGACGGTTGGCCAGCACGCAACCGGCCGAACCACCACCAACAATAACGTAATCAGCTTTCATCGCGCTTCCCCTTTGCCAAGCATGATAGGCGAAGTGCGCGTATTTCAAAGCCCCCTTTTGGGCTTGCATCCAGCCCTGATCCTGGCAAGCTTCCG
>JBILPX010000003.1:0-30714 GCA_044373565.1 Roseomonas sp. | reverse complement strand
CCTTCCTTGTGGATCAGGCAACGCCGCTTCAGCCCACCGATGTGATGCTGCGTATGGCGCGGGACCGGCTGAGCGCAGCGGGAGGCCCCGGCAAGGCGCGTTTCCTGATCCAGACTGCAAGCCTTACCAGGGAAGGCGGCACATCGGGCGGTGTTTTCAGCCCAGCATCCGAGACCTTCCGCTGCGCCATGCGCTGCCAGGTGGAGATTACCTCCGCTGAAGATGCCATCCTTGCCACCACCTCAGCCGAGGCTACGCGCGCCGTTACCGGACCGGTGCGCGATGCCGGGGAAAGGGCAGCATTGGCGGAACGCGCGGTGAAATTGGCCGGGCAGGATATGAATGTCGAATTCGAATTTCAGGTGCGGCGGCATTTGCGCGCCTGGCTGCAATTGGTGGCGGCGCCGGGTGAAAGCCTGCCGCAACCCGTTGAACGTGAAGCCCTGCCGCATTCGTGAAATTATTGAATGAAAGAGAATGACCGCATGACAGACCACCCCCTGATGCAGGAAATCGCGCCCATCCTGCCGGACCTGATCGCCATCAGAAAAGACATCCACGCCCATCCGGAATTGGGCATGGAGGAAATCCGCACCGCCGCGCTGGTTGCGGCACGGCTGCGCAGCCTTGGCATTGAAACCGTGGAAGGGGTTGGTCGCATGGGCGTGGTTGGCACGCTGCGCGGCAGCCGCCCCGGCCAGGGCGCCATTGGGCTGCGCGCCGATATGGATGCGCTGGCGCTGACGGAAGCGACCAACCTTCCCTATGCGTCGGAACATCCCGGCAAGATGCATGCCTGCGGGCATGATGGGCATACCACCATGCTGCTGGGTGCTGCGCAGATGCTGGCGCAGAGTCGCGACTTCGCCGGCACGGTACATTTCATTTTCCAGCCCGCCGAGGAAGGCCGAGGCGGCGCGCAAGCCATGCTGGATGATGGGCTGTTCGAACGTTTCCCCTGCGATTCTGTCTATGGCATGCACAATATGCCAGGCCTTCCGCTTGGCCATTTCGCGCTTTGCGACGGCCCCATGATGGCGGGTTCCGGGCGATGGAAAGTGCAGTTTCGGGGCACGGGTGGGCATGGCGGCAATTCACCCCATTTGGCGAGTGACATCACTGTCGCGCAGGCGAATTTCATCACCGCGCTGCAAAGCATTGTCAGCCGCAATGCGCCGGCGTTGGAAAGCGTGGTGATCAGTGTTGGGCATATCTCAGGCGGATCCGTGGATGCGCTGAATGTGATGCCCTCAGAAATCCTGGTGGGCGGCACCATGCGCGCCTTCAACCCAACCATGCAGAAGCTGCTTGAAGACCGCATGCGCGAAGTGGCGGAACTCACGGCCCGCATGCAGGGGGCAAGCGCCGAGGTAACGCTATGGTGGGGCGCCGCGCCGCTGATCAATCACACGCAGGAGACCAGCATTATGGCAAATACCGCACGCGAATTGGTGGGCGATGGCGCGGTGAATGACCAGATGACCCCCGTGACGGGCGGTGAGGATTTCGCCTTCATGCTGCGCGCCAAGCCGGGCGCCTTTGTCTTCATGGGCAATGGCACCGCGCCGGATGGCAAGGCGCATGCGCTGCATACGCCGCTTTATGATTTCAATGATGCCGCCCTGCCCCATGGCGTGGCATTCTGGGTCAATCTGGTGCGGCGGGAAATGAACAGCGTAGAATGATGATTGAAGGGCGGCGCCTTGAGTAAAGCGCCGCCCTTTTCAGGCTACTTCACCTCAACGCCATAGACATCCCGCGCCGCATGGGCGGTGATCAGCCCATCCGCCACATCGCGCTTCACCAATTCCGGATCGCGCGCCTTGGGGTCACCCATGCCGCCGCCACCGGGCAGTTTCAGCAGCAGGCGCCGGCCTTTCGGGATGACCTGAAAGCCCTTGGTACGCAAAACCGTGCCGTTTGCGTCATTCAGGCCTACCCAACCGCCAGCACCTTCCCCGCCACCATCGCGGCCTTTGGGTGGATTGGCGACGCGATCAAAAATCGCATTCACCGCGAATTCCGCATCGCCCTTGGCGCCGATTTCCATGATCTGGCCAAAGCCGCCACGCGTCTTGCCCGCGCCCGCTGAATCAGGGCGGAGTTCCTTCTTCCAGAAGATCACGGGTGCGACGTTTTCAGTCGCTTCCACGGGCATGGTGCGCACGCCGGATGGAAACGCCGTGCCATCCAGCCCATCCTTGGTCGGGCGGGCACCGGTGCCGCCGGAATTGAAGGTGATGATCTCAAAATCATCTACCTCAGCCTGCTGGCCCGATACCTGAGAACCACCACGCAGTGGCGGATTCCAAAGTGCCGATGACCCTTCCGCATTCACCCGGTCCGGCACTGCCTGATGCAGGCAGCCCATCATCAAATCCGGGATCAATTGTCCGATCACGTGCCGCACACTGACAGGATAAGGGCGCGGCGCATTCAGGATGGAACCTTCGGGGATTTCCATCTCAAACGGCGCCAGGCTCGCCCAATTATTCGGGACTTCGGGTGCCACGACACATTTGATGCCGAAGCAGGAATAGGCGCGGCAATAGGCAGGCGGCACATTGATGCCACGGCCGGAAAGCCCGGAAGTGCCCGCATAATCCACCACAATCCGATCCGCATGGATGGTCATGGCCGCCTTCAGCGTCACCGGTGCCTCATAGCCATCCGATCTGATATCGGAACGGAAAGTACCACGCGGCAGCTTGGCAATCTCAAGCAGGGTCGCACGGCGGCTGGCTTCAAAGATGTATTCCGCGAGATCATCCAGGCTATCCATCGCGAACTCGTTCATCATTTCAACAAGTCGCTTGGAACCGGCGTCATTGCAGGCACAAAGGGAATAGATATCGCCTTCCAATTCCACCGGCGTGCGCGATCCCGCGCGGATGAAATCGAAAAACGTCTCATTCGGTGCGCCGGCATCGAAGCATTTCACGATGGGGATATAGAGCCCTTCTTCGAAAACACTCCGCCCTTCGGGCCCCATGCCAAGGCCGCCAATATCAATGATATGCGCGGTATTGGCGAAAAGCCCCACAATCTTGCCGCCGCGAAACGCCGGGGAGACCACGGTCAGGTCATGCAAATGCCCGGTCGCGAGCCAGGGGTCATTGGTAATGTAGTGATCCCCGGGCTTCATGCTGGCTGCCGGGAATTTCGCCAGAAAGTGGCCAACCGCTTCCGCCATGGAATTCACATGGCCCGGCGTGCCGGTCACGGCCTGGGCCAGCATGCGCCCTTGCAGATCGAAGACGCCGGCTGAAAGATCACCCGCTTCGCGCACCGTGGTGCTGAAGGCAGTGCGGATCATGGTTTGCGCCTGTTCTTCGACTACCGCGATCAGGCGATTCCATTGGATCTGGCGTTGGATTGTCGCCAGCGCGCCGGTTTCCTTCATCGTGCAGCCTCCTGCGTCAGATCGAGATAGCCAAGCCCATCCATACGGCAAATCCAGCCCGGGCCAATCAAGGTGCTAGTTTCCGCTTCCGAGATGATGGCGGGGCCGGCCACGGTGGCACCGGGCCGCATCGCCTCACGATCATAAACCTGCCATTCGGCCACTTCGCCGGTGGCGGTATCGCGCACCATTTGCACGCGGATCGGGCTTGGTGCGGGCGCATTCGCTACCGCCACCGCCGGTTCCACATGCGCTTCAATGGTGCGGACCGTGACGGCGAAGGAGAGGATTTCAACATCCGAACCTGGCACCGGGCGGTCATAGAAGCGGCTATATTCCGAATCATACAGCGCGCGAATTTCGCGTACATCCTGTTGGGTCAAAGCACGTGGCGGGATCGGCACGGCAATTTCATGCCCCTGCCCGACATAGCGCATATAGGCGATGCGCGTTTCCTCAATCGGCGCACCAAAGGCGCCTTCCGCCACCACACCCGCCGCTTCGCGCGACATGGCGGCAAGCAGGCCATTCACCGCCGCGACGTCAAAGCTGCCGAAGCGCTGATAGAGCGATTTCACCACCTCATAAGCCACCGGCGCACGGAGGAAGCCGATCGCGCTGCCGACGCCCGCGCCAGAAGGCACCAGAATGCGCTTCACGCCAATTTTCTCGGCCACGCGATAACCATGCACCGGGCCGCCGCCACCAAAGGCAATCACCACGCGGCCTTCGTAATTCTTGGCACTTTCAATGGCATGCACGCGCGCGGCATTGGCCATATTCTCATCCACCATCTCAACCACGCCGAGTGCTGCCATATCAGCGGAAAGCGCGAGCTTCCCACCCACATGTTCAGCCAGCGCCTTGCGAGACTGATCCGGATAAAGCCTGAGCGCACCGCCCGCGAAAAGTTCCGGATCGTAGCGGCCAAGAGCAAGATTGGCGTCCGTCACCGCCGGATGCGTGCCGCCGCGCCCATAACAGGCAGGGCCGGGATCAGCGCCCGCACTTTCGGGGCCGACCTGAATGCGGCCCATGCTATCCACCTGCGCGATGGAACCACCACCCGCGCCGATTTCCACCATTTCAATCACGGGAATGCGCAGCGGCAGGCCAGAGCCCTTCTTGAAGCGCCCAACGCGCGCGACTTCAAAACTGCGCGATGCTTGCGGGCGGAAATTATCAATCAAGCAGACCTTGGCCGTGGTGCCGCCCATGTCAAAGGACAGCACCTTATCGAAGCCACGCTGCCGCGCGACAAAGGCAGAGAAAATCGCGCCCCCAGCCGGGCCGCTTTCGACCAGGCGGATCGGGAAACGCGCCGCGGTATCAATGGTGGTGAGACCACCGCCGGACAGCATCAAATAAAGCGGGCAAGCAAGCCCCGCTTCACGCAGCCCCAATTCCAATTGCTTCAAATAGCGCGCCATCAAGGGCTGCACATAGGCATTGGCGACGGTGGTTGAAAAACGCTCCCATTCGCGCATTTCCGGCGAGACTTCGGAGGAAAGTGAGACCGGCAATTCCGGCCAGGCTTCCCGCACAATCTCGGCCGCGCGGCGTTCATGGGTTGGGTTCACAAAGCCATGGATGAAACCAATCGCCAGGCTTTCAATACCCTCGGCGCGCATGAAAGGCACATGCGCGCGCACCGCAGCCTCATCCAAGGCAAGCAGCACCTTGCCTGTATTATCGAGGCGCTCCGGCACTGGCAGGCGCCAGCGTCGCGGCACAAGCGGCTTGGCCAATTCGATGTTCAAATCATATTGGTCGTAGCGTGCTTCATTCGCCAGCGCCAAAACATCGCGAAAGCCATCGGTGGTGATCAGCGCAGTTTTGGCCCCCTTGCGTTCAATCACCGCATTGGTAGCAAGCGTGGTGCCATGGATCACCAGCGCCAGATCGGCGGGCTTCATGGCGGCCTTGGCCAGCACCTGCTGCACGCCTTCAAGCACACCCTTCTCGGGTGCGGCAGGCGTGGTCAGGACCTTGGCGGTCCAGCGCTGGCCATCCTTTTCAATGGCAAGGTCCGTGAAGGTGCCGCCGATATCAACGGCTAGGCGAGCGGTCATGTTTTGAGTCCCATCTTCATTTCCAGTTGAACTTTTTCCAGTGATTTTCTGCCGCCTCATCCTCAGCGTCGGCTAAACTACAATCAACATCTGCATGGAACGAAGCGCTTTGGATTTCATTCGCGGTTGCAATAAAATGAAACCTTGCAAAAACGACATTTTTAAGGGTTGCCAGAGATAAAATTTCCTCCAGTTGCGAATCTATCGTTTCAAAAACTGGCCGAGGATAACTATCCGCGGCTGAAACACGAAGGAAATCCATAAACATCCGGACATTCGCCGGCAAGTTACGCTTGTAATCGTGTGTCCCGGCCCATTTGAGCGCCAAAGGGTTATTCAGTGGCGTACAACAGGCAAGATTACCACATTGCTTGAGCAACTCGACCTTAGTTAGGAAGATCTGGCAGTCATGAGCTACCTGCATGCCTTTGTTTTCGACGCCGAGGCGCAACCAACGAACACGCGGCTTATCCTGCAATCGGTCCGTGACTAATGTATCGCAAGCGTACGGAACTCCTCGCCCGGCACTCATAATTATGATTGGTCTTCGCCACCAACGAATGAACTCACTGACACCAACACCAATAACACCCCCACCGATGACACCGCCTAGCGTAGCTACCAGCAGGTCCATATCGGACGGCATTTTACTGCCCCATCTCCGCCGCCCAACGGGTGACCACGGCGCAAGCGGCCGCAAAATCTTCCATGCGCATATCTTCCTTCGGATTATGACTGCCATTTTGATTGCGAACGAAAAGCATCGCCGCCGGCACGCCCGCTTCGGCAAAGGCCGCCGCATCATGCCCGGCACCTGATGCCATATGCCGATAGCGAATACCCAGCGCCTTGGCCGCGCTTTCGATGCCCGACCGCACGCCCTGATCCATCGGCGCGGAGAGGCTCCCTGTTTCCGGGCCAAGATCAAACCGCACACCGCGGCGCGCTTCAATCTCGGCAATGATGCGCCCCATGGCGGCGAAAAGCAGATCGCGCGACGCCGGTTCAACGCTGCGAATATCAAGCTGAAAACGTGCCTCGCCGGCAATTTTCGTAAAACCTGCTTCTTCCGTGGTGGCCATGGTGCAGAAGGTGCAGACCAAGGCATGGCCCAGCGCTTCCAGCCGGCACCATTCCTCATCCAGCCGATGCACAAGCTCGGCCAAGGCAACCGCCGCATCGCGCCGATAGCGCCGCGCGGTCGCGCCCGAATGATTATATTCACCCAGCACACGCGCGGCACGCAGCCGCCGCGATCCGGGAATGCCGGTCACGATGCCAATCGGCAGGCCCTCAGAATCAAGGCTCGGGCCTTGTTCGATATGCACTTCCAGAAAAGCAGCGGTGTTTTCCGGCCCGAGCAAATGCTCACCGCACGCTACTGCAACCGGGTCGAAGCCTTCCTCGCGCATATGCTCGGCCAAACTCCTGCCGCTATCGGTGCGCTTCACGTCAAGGATTTCAGGTGCCAGCAAACCAAGCGCGGCCTTGCTGCCGGGATAGGAAGTTGGGAACCATTGCCCGGCTTCCTCAGCGCGAATGGCCATCACCGTCATGTCGCGGGCGGGCTGGAAGCCAGCGCGCTTCATGCCGGCCACTGCCGCAAGCCCCGCCAGAACCCCGGCGGCGCCATCGAAATTCCCGCCCTCACGCACGGAATCCAAATGGCTGCCCATGATGACCCGCTTGGCGGCGCGATCAGCCCCGGGCAGGGTCATGTATAGATTGCCCGCAACATCATTGCGGCATTCCAGGCCAAGTTCTTCAGCCGCCGCGCGCACCAATTGATGCGCGATGCGCTCTCCGCGTCCATAGGCTTCGCGCGTGACACCTTCGCCATCGCGCGTCGCCTCTCGCAGCGCGTCAAACAACCGCGCGGCGAGTGCCATGTCAGGATTCAGGTTTGGCAACATGGCGTGCGCTTACAACATGCTCCGCACGCGCCCGCCATCCACGCGGATCATGGAAGCGGTGATATAGGCGCCGGTCTCACCTGCCAAAAACGCGCCCATCGGCCCATATTCGGCTGGCATGCCGATGCGGCCGGCGGGAATTTCCTTGGCGGTCTGGGCCAGGATTTCATCTTCTGAAACGCCCGTTTGTTTCGCGCGAATAGCCGTATTGGTGGTGATGCGATCGGTCAGGATGCTGCCCGGCGCCAGCACATTCATGGTGACGCCATCGGCGGCCACTTCCGCGGCCAGCGTCTTCAGCCAACCCCAGATCGAAGCGCGCAACGTATTGGAAAGGGCGAGTGTCGGAATCGGGTGCTGCATGCCCGTACTGCCCACCACAATCACCCGGCCCCATTTTTGCGCGCGCATCGCCGGTATCAGGCGATTGGTGATGCGAATGGGGGAGACCACGATATTCTGGAACCACTTGACCAGATCTTCTTCCTTCATCTGGGAAGCGGTGCAAACTGGCGGCCCGCCATGGTTCAGCACCAGGATATCCACGCCCCCCATGGCAGCGACCGCAGCATCGGCCAGCTTATCCATCTCCGCCCCGGATGAGACATCCGCCGGAATGCCATAGGCCGCCTGGGCGCCGAGTGCCTTCAATTCCGCGGCAACCTTATCAAGGCTCGCCTGTTCGCGCCCGCTGACCGTCACAACGGCGCCCTCGGCCGCGATGGCATCCGCAATGGACCGCCCGAGTCCCTTGGAACCGCCCATGACCAAGGCCCGCTTGCCCTTCAAACCCAAATCCATGACCCGTTTCTCCACGAAAGAATGATGCCCGACCCTGCCCCCTCACCCGCCCTCTGGCAAGACGGGCCAAGCCGGGCCATGGTGCGCCCCGTTCAAAGACGCGGAGCACAAAACCCCCATGGCCAAGCCAGTCATTCTCGTCACCCGGAAATTGCCCGAGGCCATTGAGGCGCGGCTCACTGATGTTTTCGACGCCAGGCTGAACACCGAGGACGCGCTTTGGGGCCGCGACGGCGCTGAAGTCGCCGCCCGCGCCAAGGCTTGTGGTGCAGCCGGCATCCTATGCGCCGCCGGGGATGGGATGAACGCCGCCGCCATCAATGCCTTGCCGGAAACTGTGAAGGTGATCGCGACCTTCAGCGTCGGCTTTGACCATATTGCCATTGATGCGGCGCGCGCGCGCGGCATTGCCGTGACAAATACGCCCGAAGTGCTTTCCTTCGCGACCGCCGAATGCGCCTTCACCCTGATGCTGATGGCAGCCCGCCGCGCCGGAGAAGGGGAGCGCATGGTCCGCGCCGGGCAGTGGGAGGGCTGGGCGCCAACGCAGCTCATGGGTGTCACGCTGCAAGGCAAGAAACTTGGCGTCCTGGGTTATGGGCGAATTGGCCGCGAATTGGCCGCCATGGCGCGCGGCGTGCAGATGGAAATCCATTACCGCGACATGCAGCGGCTGCCGGCGGAAATTGAACAGGGCGCCATTTTCCACGAAACCGATGCCGGCTTCCTGGCCACGATTGACGTGCTTTCCATGCATGTCCCAGGCGGCGAGGGCACGCGCAAATGGTTGAACCCTGAACGCCTCGCGCAAATGAAGAAAGGCGCCATTGTCATCAATTCAGGCCGCGGACCTTCCGTGGATGATGAGGCACTGATCGCAGCGCTGACATCCGGCCATATCCGTGCCGCCGGGCTTGATGTGTATGATGGCGAACCCCGCGTGCATCCGGGCTATATGTCGCTTGAGAATGTGGCGCTGCTGCCGCACCTCGGTTCCGCTACCATCGAAACGCGCCATGCCATGGGCATGCGCTGCATTGAAAACCTCTCCGCCGTGCTGATCCAGGGCATTTCGCCCCCGCATCGCGTCGTCTGATCATTCGCTCTCAACACCAAGGAAGCACCCGATGAATTTCGATTTCGCGAAAATCCCCTTTGACCAAGCCTATAAGCTGGTGGTGTCCACCGTTGTGCCGCGCCCCGTGGCCTGGGTGGTCACGAAGGACCATGATGGCGTTGTGAATGCCGCGCCCTATTCCTTCTTCAATGCTTTCTCCGACAATCCCGTGGTGGTGGGCTTTGGCTGCGGGCCGCGTGCGCCTGGGGCGCTGAAAGATACGGTCGCGAATATCGAAGCGACGGGGCAATTCGTGGTGAATATGGTCTCCGCTGACCTCGCCGAGAAAATGAACATCACCGCGGTGGATTTCCCGCCCGGCGTCAGCGAAATTACCGAAGCAGGGCTTTCGACCGCGCCTTCCACCAAGATCGCGGTGCCACGCATCGCCGAAAGCCCGGTTGCGCTGGAATGCGAGATTTTTCAATTCGTGCCTGCTGGCCGGCACATCATTGTACTCGGCAAGGTGGTTGGCATGTATGTGCAGGATGATTGCGTGATGGATCTGGCGAAATACTACATTGATACGCCGAAGCTTGACCTGGTTGGGCGCATGCATGGCCGCGGCTGGTATGCGCGCACCACGGACCGTATCGAAATCCCACGCATTGATCTGGATGAATGGGAAGCCAGCAAGAAGAAGGGCTGAGGTGATGCGACAAGGGCCCACGCCAAGCATGATTACGCGCCGTCTTGCTTTGGCGCTGCCCTTGCTTCCTATGGCAGCGCAGGCGCAGGCACCCGCTTGGCCGTCCCGCCCCATCAGGTTGATTGTGCCCTTCGCGCCGGGTGGCACAACGGATGTTGTTGGCCGGCTGGCGGCGGAGAAACTCGGCCCTAGGCTTGGCCAGCCCATGCTGGTCGAAAACCGCCCGGGCGCCGGTGCCACGCTTGGCGCGCAATTGGTGGCGCGGGCGGAGCCGGATGGGCATACGCTGCTGGTATCATCCTCCACCTCACACGGCGTCTCACCCGCGATCTATCCCAATATCGGCTATGATCCGATGGCGGATTTCGCGCATATCGCGCTGCTGTCGCGCACGCCCCCCGCCCTGCTGGTCACGCGCAACCACCCCGCGCGTAATATTCAGGAATATCTGGAATTGGGGCGACGGGAACGTGAATTGACGCTGGCAGTAGCGGCCATTGGCACCTCCTCCCATTTAGCCGGCGTGCGGCTTGGTCAAGCGCTGGGTGTTGAGGTGCGCTCCGTCGTTTATCGCGGTGTGGGCCCGGCACTCACAGATGTCATTGCCGGTATTGTGCCCGGCATTATTGATAGCCTGCCCTCCGCGGTTGGGCATATGCGCGGCGGGTCGCTCCGCGCCCTGGCGCTGTTGAGTGAAACCCGTTCGCCGCTATTTCCTGATTTGCCCACCATGCGCGAAGCTGGGCTTGATGTGGTCTCCGCCGCCTGGTTTGGTATTTCCGCCCCCGCTGCGACCCCTGCACCCATACTCGCGCGGCTGACGCGCGAAACCCAGGCCATGCTGGCTGAGCCGGAAACACGCGCAAGGCTTGAGGATTTGGGCGGCGCACCCCCACTATGGACACCAGCCGAATATACCGCCTTCATCAGAAGCGAATTGGCAACGCTTGGCGCGCTGGCGCGGGCTGCGGATATCAAGCCGCAATAGGCAGTGCTGCGCTCGCTTGCGCTTGTGCGCCAATGCGTCAGGATATGTTCGGGGTGAGGAGACGCATAATGATCAACCGTCGTACACTTGGCCTGGCAGCGTTGCCATTTATGATCCTTCCAGCCAGGGCGCAGGCGTGGCCATCGCGCCCGATTCGGCTGGTGGTGCCCTGGCCGCCTGGCCAGGCGACCGATCAGGTCGGTCGCTTGATGGCGCAACGGCTTTCGGAAAGGCTGGGCCAGCCGATCGTTCCAGAAAATCGCCCCGGTGCGGGCGGCAGCATCGGCACGGATATCGTCGCCAAGGCTGCCCCCGATGGTTATACGCTGCTTGCCGCGTCCATCGGGCCGATCAGCCTGGGCCCTCTGATCCATCGCACGCCTTATGATGTTGACCGCGATCTGGCGCCGGTCGCGCGGTTTTCGGGCTCACCCTACATCCTGGTGGCGCGCGCAGATTTCCCGCCACCCGATGCGCGCGCCCTGCTGGCTTTGCTGCGCGCCAATCCTGGCAAATACACCTATGCGTCATCCGGCGCGGCGGGGTCGCAGCATGTGCTGACCGCACTGTTCCTCGCTCGTGCCAATGTGGATGCGCTGCATATCCCCTATCAGGGCAGCGGCCCCGCCATGGCGGCTGTGCTTGGTGGCCAGGTGCATTTCGCCATCGAAACGCTGGCGGCTTGCGGCGCGCTGATCCGCGAAGGCAAGCTCAAGGCCTATGGGTCCACTAGCGGGCGGCGCAGTCGCTTGGCGCCTGATATCCCACCGCTGACGGAGGCCGCCGATATGCCGGGCTATGATTATACCGGCTGGATCGGCCTGATGGCACCGGCCGCCACGCCACCCGCCATCATCGCGCAAATTGCAGGCGCCGTTGAACAAATCGCCGTACAGCCAGACACGCATGAGCGTCTGACCAATATCGGAACCGAGGCCTTCTTCGCCGGCCCGGATGCTTTCCGACAGGTTTTGGCGGAGTATCGTGCAAATTTCGAAGCTGTCATTCGGCAGCTTGGCATTCGCGCAGAGTAAGACAGGATAGGAGAGAGACCCATGACCAAGACAGTCGGCTATATGCTGGCCGAAAGCCTCGCGGCCCATGACATTGACATCATTTATTGTGTGCCGGGGGAAAGCTATCTTGGCCTCACCGATGCGCTGAGCGATTTTCCAGGCATCAATCTGGTGGTCTGCCGGCATGAAGGTGGCGCGGGCTTCATGGCCGCCGCTGATGGGCGCATGCGCAATGGCCGTGCTGGCGTGGCGCTGGTCTCGCGCGGGCCGGGGGCGACCAATGCCATGATCGCGCTGCACACGGCCTATCATGATGCAACGCCGCTGGTGATTCTGATCGGCCATGTGGAACGCAAGGATATTGGCCGGCTTGCACTGCAGGAACAGAATTATTCTCGGCTTTTGTCCGACATCACCAAGGGTGTCTTCGAAGTCCTAGAACCTATCCAGGCGAGCGAGACGATTGCGCGCGCCTTCCATCTGGCAGAATCCGGCACCCCCGGCCCTGTCGCCGTAATCCTGCCTGAAGATATTTTTGACGCCCCCGCGGAAGGCCCCGTGGTGAAGCCGCGCGCCATGCCCATGGCCGGCCCGCGCTCTGAGGATTTGGATCAGCTTGCGGAATTGCTCGCTAATGCTGAACGCCCGCTGGTGCTGGTGGGCGGCGCGCTTGCGACCCATGGCGAGGCTGCCTCCGCTGAATTAAACCGGCTGGCCGAGGCCTGGACGCTGCCAATCAGCCCAACCCATCGCCGCCCGCATTTGTTTGATGCCGACCATCCGAATTACGGCGGCTATATGGGTATTCGCGTGCCAAAGCCGCTGATCGAGGAAATGAAGAAGGCCGATCTGATGATCTGCCTTGGCGAACGCATGTCGGATTCGGTCAGCCAATCCTATAGCTTCCCCGCCGCGCCAGAACCGCAGCTAACCATGGTGCAGGTCTGGCCGGATGCGAATGAAATCGGCCGCGTCTGGCGCGTCGATTTACCGATTGCGGCTGATCCGCTTGCAGTCATTCGCGGCCTTCTGGCGCGCAATGCCCCGGAAGCGAGTGAGGCGCGCAAGCGTTGGGTCTCTGGCCTCAATGCCATTCATCGCGAACTGCTGGCGCCCGAATGGGACAAGATGGAAGATGGCGTGAATTTCGGCGCTGTCTGCGCGGCGGCGGCGCGGCATGTGCCGCGTGATGCAGCCATTACTTCAGATGCTGGGAATTTCTCGTCCTTCCTGCATCGCTATTTTCCTTTCCGGCAAACACAGTGTTTCCTCGCTTCCGTTGTCGGCGCCATGGGCGCGGCTGTGCCCATGGCAGTCGCGGCGTCGCTGCGGCGTAAAGGCAAGCGCGCGGTCGCTTTCGTGGGTGATGGCGGGATTTTGATGACAGGGAATGAAATCGCGACAGCGGTGCGCGAAGGTGTCGCTCCGGTGATTATTCTGTCTGATAATTCCTGCTACGGCACGATCGGCATGCATCATGAAGGCCGCTATCCGGGCCGCGCCTATGATGCCGCGATCCGGCTTTCCAACCCAGATTTCGTCGCCTGGGCCAAAGCCTTTGGCGCGGCAGCGGTTTCTATTGAGACGGAAGATCAGATTGAAGGCGCTCTGGCCGAGGCCTTCGCTATCACGGATCGGCCAGTGCTGGTGCATGTAAAATCCTCGGCCATGCAGGCTTCCGCCTGGCGCAAAAGGACCATGCCGCTACCGGCGGCTTGAGGCTTCAAAACTCGGACCCGCCATGCGTTTTGCGGGTCCGAGTTGTTTCAGAGCCAGTTGGGATTTCTATAATTTTTCACGTCCTCAAGTTTCGAAATCTATTCAATGGCGTTTTTTATCTGAATAGAAATATTTGCGCTTTTCCTAGGCATGTTTTTTCTGGCCGGCGTTAAATGCTCGAAAAACTTTCTCCCTTAAAACTGACCCTCGTTCGAGACTGATGACGCGAATTTCCGCCATCAGTGCAACCTCGCTGTGAAGGGAAAGTGTAGGATGATAAAGAAGCTTATGGCACTGGGTTTTGCGCTGGGCTTGATCTCAAGCCCAGCTTTGGCTCAGGTCGAATTAGGCAGCGGTTTTTCGGTAACCGGTTCCGCGGTCGGGCAGACCGATTACTTGTTCCGCAATATCAGCCAGACCCGCAATCGCCCTGCCGCGCAGGGTAGCCTGGAAGTTTCGCATGAGAGCGGCTTCTATGTTGGTGGTTTTGTCAGCAACGTCGCCTTCGCAGGCACAGATGCCCGCCAGGAAGTTGATGGGCTTGCGGGCTTTCGCTTTGAACTGAGCGGCCTCAAGGTTGATATTGGCGGCGTCTATTATTCCTATCCGGGCTATACCGCTGCGTCCAACCAGTATGATCTCGCCTTTGCCGAAGGTTTGATGAAGCTGTCCTACGAAATTGACACCGTGACGCTGCTTGGCACTGCGGCCTATTCGCCGGATTTCTTTGGCAGCTCCGGCACGGGCGTGTGGCTTGAAGGCGGCTTTGATTGGAAGACGCCGGTGTTTGATGTGACGCTGTCAGGCCGCCTGGGCTATCAGTGGATTGAGCGCAACGAACGCTTCGGCGCGCCGGATTACCTTGCCTATGGCATCTTCCTGCAGCGCGAAATCGCCGCGGGCTTTTCAGTCTCTGTTGGCTATTACGGCACCGACATCAGCCAGAAGGAATGCCTTGATCTGAAAATCTGCGACAATCGCGTGATGGCGGGCCTCACCTGGAAATTCTGAAACACTCGGCTTTCAGAATCGCCTTGAAGAACCCGCCCCGGTCATTGGCCTGGGCGGGTTTTTTGCGCCACGAACCCGTCACTCTGCCGCGATGCGGCTTGGATCAAGCACCACTTGCGGAATATCGTAGCTGCGCAAATCGCCATAAAGCCGCGGCAGATCCGCTTCGAACAAGCCGCGCGTCACTCCTGCGGCCAAGCGCGGTGCGGCCATGGTCATGGCATTGATGGAAGACCCGGCAGGGCCGAAGGACATGGTGGTGCCGATGCCAAATAGATGGATATCGCGAATCCAAGGCGTCTCACCCGCCCGCTTTTCCACAAAGGCATAATCAGCCGCCAGATAGGGAAACTCCCCAAGCCGTTCACTGGCTTCTTCAGCCGGCGGCGTATAGCGATCCGCCCAAAGCGCGATGTTATCCGCGCAATCACCAAGCGCCGGAATCAGCGCAGGGTCCATGCGCACGCCCGTGCCGCAAATTGCATAATCGGCGAGGAAGGCACCGCGCGCTGTTGCCAATTCAACGCGCCCATCCACCACACAAGCCCCGGTCCAGGGGCGCCCGACATGCATGGTGAAATTGGGAAAGGCATTCACCCGCGCATAGGTATCGGCCGGAAAGCCTTCGCGCAGTCCAAGAATGTAGGACATGAAACGCCAGCGCCATTCATCCGGCATTTCGAAGATATGGCGCATGAAGCCGGCAAAGGTCAGCCAGCGATAGGGCTGGATGATCATGGGATCGGCACGGCGGCAGAACAGATGCACCTCTGCCGCCCCGGCCCCCAACGCCATGGCCGCATTATCAAAGGCCGAGGCACCCGCGCCCAGCACCGCGACCACGCGGCCCTTCAACGCCGCAAAATCAATCGCATCCGCGCTATGGGCACGAAGCTCAGCCGGCAGCACGCGCAGGAAATCAGGCATCCACCATTCGCCAACGCCTTCCTGACCCGTCGCCAACACAACCTTGCGCGCCAGATACGGCCCGGCCGAGCTTTCCACCCGAAGGCATGGCAAGCCATCATCCGTGCGCGCGGGCGAAATGCGCCCGGCATCCACGCCATTTCGCACCGGCAAGGCCAGCACGCGGCGCAGCCAATTCAAATAATCCTGCCAGGCTTCACGCGGGATCATGCGCATGGCGGCGAAATGCGCCGCACCAAACTGCGCCTCATGCCAGGCCTGATAAGTCAGCGACGGAATGCCCAAATCCGGCCCGTTCTGATCTTTCCAGGATCGTAAGGTCGGCATGCGGGCATAGGTGACCCAGGGGCCTTCCTTGCCCTCCGGCGCGCGGTCCAGCAGCAGTATATTGCTGACCTTGTCGCGCTTCAGCGCATGCGCCACAGCAAGGCCGCATTGCCCAGCGCCGATGATCAGGCAATCCAGCACCGGCGCGCCGCCGCTGGTTTTGGCCTCCAGCCAGGCGGCGCGCGGATGGGCCACCAATTCAAGGTCGCGGCTTATATCGGCTTCAAGTTCGGTCAGATTGCGCGGGGCCGGCATGCGGGAAGGCTCCTCTCGTTCAACGACAAGCATCCAGGATTCCAGTGCGGGATGCAAAACCTTGGCCAAACCCCACTTAAAGGCCGCGCAGGGCCATGTTTTCGCCCCATCTCGGTTGTTATCACCCCTTTTAGAAACCCGTTGAGGCCCCGCTTTTGTCCCAGGACCCGCCCGCGCTTTCCATCGTCGTCCCCGCCTATAATGAGGAGGAGGTGCTGCCCCAATTCCATGCGCGCCTGGCAGCGGCCTTGGCGGCCATCGGCCTCACCTGGGAAGTGGTTTATGTGAATGATGGTTCGAAGGATGGCACGCTTGCCGTGATGCTCGGCCTTCAGGCCAAGGATCAACGCGCCTCAGTGCTCAATCTCAGTCGCAATTTCGGCAAGGAAATTGCACTCACCGCCGGCCTGGATCACGCGCGCGGGAATGAGGCGGTGGTGGTGATTGACGCCGATCTGCAAGACCCGCCCGAGCTGATCCCGGACCTCATCGCCGCCTGGCGCCAGGGCTTTGATGTCGCCTATGCGCAGCGCAATACCCGCGCTGGAGAGACCTGGCTAAAAAAGGCGACCGCTTCGGCGTTTTATCGGCTGATGCAGCGCATCAGCGGCAAGGTGCACCTGCCCCCCGATACCGGCGATTTCCGGCTGATGAGCCGCCGCGCCTTGGATGCGCTGCTGAAGCTGCGCGAACAGCATCGCTTTATGAAGGGGCTGTTTGCCTGGATCGGCTTTCCCGCGATTGCCGTGCGTTATGACCGCGCCCCACGCGCTGCCGGCACCACCAAATGGAATTACTGGAAGCTCTGGAATTTTTCGCTGGAGGGCATCACCTCCTTCACCGTCGCACCGCTCAAAATCGCGACCTATATCGGGCTTTTCACGGCGATCTGTGCCTTGGCCTATCTGGGGCAGCTGATCTTCCGTACCGTTTTCTTCGGCAATCCTGTCGCTGGCTACCCAAGCCTTCTGGCCGTGACACTTTTCCTTGGCGGCGTGCAGATGATGATGCTGGGCATCATCGGCGAATATCTCGGGCGTATCTTCAACGAAACCAAGGGCCGGCCGCTTTACCTCGTGGAACGCTACCTGCCCGGCGATAAGGCGTGACGCAACCAGCTTTGAAACTATGGGCCGGGGCTGCGGCGTCGGTGCTGATGGCCTGGGCGGTGATCGCCTATGCCTTCGGGCTCCATATCCTGCCGCCCTGGAATACGGGCTGGATGTTGAGCGGCATGATCGGCCCAGACCCGGTACAATATTGGCTGGGCTGGAGTTTTTTTCGCCGCGCACCCTGGTCCTGGCCACCAGGCCTTAACGCGCTTTGGGGGCTGGAGGTCAGTTCCTCCATCTACTACGCCGATGCGATTCCGCTGCTGGCGTTTTTCTTCAAGGCCGTCAGCCCGGTGGTCGAGGTTTCGCAATATTGGGGCATTTGGATTTATGGCTGTGCAGCGCTGCAAGCTTTCATGGCGTGGCGCATCATAGGCCTTGCCACTGATGATCCCTTGGCGCGGCTGGCCGGCGCGGCGCTGTTTGTGTTGCAACCAACCATGCTGGCGCGCATGGGCGGGCATTTCGCGCTTTCGGCGCATTTCCTACTGCTGATGGGGCTGTGGCTTTGCCTGACAAACACAGCAAAGACGCGTTGGGTGGCCTGGGCAGCTTTGCTGGTCTCAACCGCGCTCATCCACGCCTATTTGTTGCCCATGGTGGCAGCGCTTTGGACCGCGGATGTCCTGGCGCGCTGGCTAGATGGCGCGAAACGCGGCGGGCTTTTCGCTGAAATCATCATTATCTTCGCAATGGTTGGCGGCGCCCTTTGGGCGAGCGGCATGTTCATGTTGGGCGGCGGCTTTGGCGGAAGCTGGGGCGGCTATGGGCAGATGCAAATGGATCTGCTGGCGCCGCTTGATCCCTCACCCTGGGGCGCCTTTCTGCCGGATTTGCCGGGCCCGAATCACCTTGAAGTCGGCCATTCCTATGCCGGGCTTGGCGCGCTTTTGCTGGTGGCGCTTGGCGTGATTGCCTGGGCGAAGAACCCAACCAGGCCCAGAAGGCGGTTCTGGCCGCTGATCCTGGTGCTGGCTGCCATGGCGCTGTTTGCTGTTTCAACGAATGTTTCCATTGCCGGTGTCAGCTTCACGATTATCGCGCTGCCGCAATGGATTCTGCGGTATGCGGATGCGCTGCGCGCTTCGGAACGCTTTATCTGGCCGCTTGGCTATGCCGCGCTGGTCACCTCGGTCTTTCTGCTGGTGCGCTGGCTGGGCGGGCGGCGGGCCGGCTTTGTGCTGGCGGGGCTTGTGTTGATCCAGGTACTCGATATGCGCCCCGGCTTTGCCCGGCTGCATCACTTTTTCCCGCCAACCGCCGCCACCGTGCCGCTCCGCCTTTCCGACCCGTTTTGGACCGAGGCCGCGCGCCATTACACCCGAATCCGCATCATCCCCTCCGGCAATCAGGCGCCGTGGTGGGAGGAGATCGCGGTCTATGCGGCCACCAAGGGGCTGGAGACCGATGCAGTCTATCTGGCGCGACTAGACCCGAAGCGGGTGGCCGCGCTGAATGCCAAGCTGGCGCGGCAATTGGCGGAGGGGGAATTTGAGCCCCAAACCCTTTATGTTTTGGCCGATGAAGGCGCGCTTGCCCTTGCTGGCGCTAGCCATCAGCCCGGCCGCGACCTGATTGGCGGATTTAACGGGCTTTGGGTGCTGGCGCCTAGATGGTATTCTTTCCAATAAAATATTTTTTTGCCAATAACTTAACTGGCGTTTTTGTCATTTGCCCTGAAGCCGAGCCCGCCGCACCAAAAAATTGTGCCGCGTTTGCCACAATCTGGCCGCAACCGCGGCCCAAATCCGCCCCTGTTGAGGACTTAAACCCTTCATCAATACCGGGAATCCGGTGCCCCCCAGTGAGAGGCTTAATCGCCTCTTTCTTTCAGGTTCGAAGGTTCAGGACAGCATGTCCAGCGTACCCGCACAGTCCATCCAGCAAACCTCGACCCAGGCCATCGGCCGGGAACATGACCGCAAGGCGCTTTTCCCCATAGCGAAGCGCGCGCTTGATGTCATCGGCGCTGGTGTTGGACTGGTATTGCTCGCCCCCTTCTTCCTGATGGTGGCGCTGATGGTGCGCGCCGATGGTGGCCCGGCCTTCTTCGCGCATCAGCGTGTGGGGCGCGGTGGCAAGCTTTTCGGCTGCCTCAAATTCCGCTCCATGGTGATCGATTCGCAAGCGCGGCTTGAAGCGCTGCTCACGGGTGATCCAGCGGCGCGCGCTGAATGGGAAGCGACCCGCAAGCTGAAGAACGATCCGCGCATTACGCCGATCGGGCGCTTCCTGCGGTCCACCAGCCTTGATGAATTGCCGCAGTTGATCAATGTGCTGCTCGGCGAAATGAGCTTGGTCGGCCCCCGCCCCGTGCAGGAAGCGGAGATTATTCGCTACTACGGTGCCTCCGCCGCGCATTATATGGCCGTGCGCCCTGGCATTACCGGCCTTTGGCAGGTGAGCGGGCGGAGCGAAACATCGTACGAATCCCGCGTCGCGCTGGATGTTGCCTATGTGTCGCGCCCGTCTCTGCTGGCTGATCTAAGCATTCTGCTTCGCACACCGGTTGCAGTATTATCGCGCCGCGGCGCCCATTGATGATGAACGGGAGCGGCCAGCTTCCCGCGCCCTTTCCTTAATATCTCAGCGCGCCTCCGATTGAAGGAACTTCCAATAGCTGAGGCGCAACCTCCGGGGGCCGCGGAACGCGCGGGCGGGCGCAGGCTGGTCTCTGGCATTCTATGGAATGGGCTTGGGCGCGGCCTGCCCTTGCTGCTGGCCCTTGTCATCACGCCGTTTCTGGTTGGCACCCTTGGCGTGGAACGTTGGGGGCTTTTCACGCTTGCTCTCGCGTTGATTGGCATTTTCGGCGTTTTCGATCTCGGCCTTGGCATGGCGCTGACGCGCAGCGTTTCGGAAAAGCTTGGGACGGGTGCGGTTGATGAAGCGCGCGCCATGATCGGGGCGACATTGCTCGCGCTGCTTGGCGTTTCATGCATCATGGCGGCAGGGCTGTTTCTGGCGATGCCCTGGTTGGTGGGGCGCTTCCTGAATGTGCCGGACGGCTTGCGGCAGGAAGCCATCACCGCCTTTCAATTGCTGGCAGCCAGTGCGCCTTTGGTGGTGCTGAACGCCGCGCTTTGGGGCGTGCTTTCTGCCTGGCAGCGCTTTCGGATCGCCAATCTGGTCAATATCCCGCTCAATACGTTTTACTATCTTGGCCCTTTGCTGGTGCTGTTCGTTTGGAACAGCCTGATCGGCGTGATGCTGGCGGTGATTTTGGTGCGGCTTTTCAGCGGCATTGCCTATGCCATCATTGCGCATCGCGATGTGCCGGGGCTGGGCTTGCGCGAGGCCCGCTTTGGACTGATGCGGCCCTTGCTGCGCCAAGGTTTTTGGATGAGCCTTTCCGGCGCGCTCACGCAGCTATTGCTTTACGCGGATCGCTTCATCATTGGCGCCATGCTGACGCTTACAGCCGTGGCCTTTTACGCCACACCGCTTGATCTGATCATGCGGCTTTGGATCATTCCTGTGGCGGTGGCGCAGACAATGTTGCCGGCCATTGCTTCTTCCTTCCGGGGGCTCCCCGACCATACCGCCTTGCTGATCAAGCGCGGGGCGCTGATTGTGATGCTATTGAGCCTGCCGGCCTCCCTGATTCTGATCCCGGGCGCGGAGCTTTTCCTCAGGCTTTGGTTGGGTGCGGAATTCGCCGCGGGCGGCGGGCCGGTACTGCGTATTCTTGCCTTTGGCATTTTCTTTTCTTGCCTCGCCTTTATCCCTGGAGTCTTGCTGGAAGCGATCGGACGGCCGGATGTGACAGCCAAATTCTCCCTTGTGCTGGCTGCAATTTTCCTGCCGCTCAGCGCGGCACTTCTGCCCTGGCTTGGCATTGAAGGCGCGGCACTGGCTTGGGCGGCGCGCTGCGTGGTGGATTGCCTGGGGCGCTGCTGGTTCGCCGCAAGGCTTTACCCGGCAGCGCGTGAGACCATGCGCGAATTGCTTTGGCCGATCGCGCCTTCCGCCCTTGGCTTGGCAGCTTTGGTGCCCATGGGCGGCTGGCTATGGCCCGCGCTGCTGGCGGCCTTGGTTTTTGGCTTGGTTTTCGCCGCCGGTTGGTCCATTGCCGCGCCGCAAGACAAGGCAAGCACTTTGGCGCTGATCCGTGGAAAGGGGCGCCGCAGCGCATGATGCCGATCGCCATTAATGGCCGCTTCCTGACGCAGGGCATGACCGGCGTGCAGCGCTTTGCGCGCGAAATCACTGCGGCAGCGGATCGGCTGGCGGGGCAGGACGCCTGGCCGCAAGCACGGCTATTGATGCCAAGCAGCGTGGCGCAAAGCCCCTTTGCCTATTTTACAGCCGAAGCCGTTGGCCAGAAATCCGGCCAGCTCTGGGAACAATGGGAATTGCCGAAAGCCGCCAAGGGAAGCTTCCTGATCAATCTTGGCAATACCGCGCCGCTGATGTTGGGCAGAGGCCAAGCAGTCGTGATCCATGATGCTGGCGTGTTTGACACGCCAGAGAGTTATTCCCTCGCCTTCCGCGCCTGGTATCGCTTTCTGCACAAGATGCTCGCGCGGTCAGGCGCGCAATTGCTGACCGTTTCAGAGTTTTCGCGCGGGCGCATTGCTGCGGCGCTGGGCGTGGCAACTGATTCCATCGGCGTTCTGCCGGAAGGTGGCGATCACATGCTGCGCATCAGCGCCGATACAGGGATTCTGGCGCGCCATGGTCTGGCAGCGGGCCGCTATGCGCTGGTGGTGGGCAATACGGCGGCACATAAGAACTTGGCCGCGCTGACCAACGCCGCGGCGCTGCTCGGAGCTCGTGGCTTGACGCTGGCCGTGGCTGGCGCTGCCGATCCTGCCGTATTCCGCGCCGGCGGCGGCCCCGCCGCCGATGCCGGGCGCATCCTGGGACGTGTGACTGATGCCGAATTGCGCGCGCTTTATGAAAACGCACTCTGCCTGATTTTCCCATCGCGCTATGAAGGCTTTGGCCTGCCGCCCTTGGAAGCCATGACCTGCGGCTGCCCGCTCGTCGCCGCCCATGCCGGTGCGGTGCCGGAAGTATGCGGCGAAGCCGCGCTTTGGTTCGACCCGCTACGGCCTGAGACCTTGGTGGAGGCCTTGGAACGGCTGCTGGATGAAGAAGGCCTCGCCGCCGGCATGCGGGATGCGGGGCTGAAGCGCGCGGCGCTTTACACTTGGGAAAAGGCAGCGCTTGCCTTGTTGTCTCTGATCCGAAAGAACGCGACATGAAGATCGCGCTGGTGCATGAATGGCTGGATAGCTACGCGGGTTCGGAACGCGTGCTGGAACAGCTTCTGCTGGAATGGCCGGAAGCGGATGTCTTCGCCGTATGCGATTTCATGCCGGAAGCCGAGCGTGGTTTTCTGCAAGGCAAACGTGTCACCACCAGCTTCATCCAACGCATGCCCTTTGCCCGCAAGCATTTCCGCAAATTCCTGGGGCTGATGCCGCTTGCCATCGAACAGCTTGATCTTTCCGGTTACGATGTCGTGATTTCTTCTTCTCACGCCGTGGCGAAGGGCGTTCTTACGGGGCCGGGGCAGCTTCATGTTTCCTATGTGCATAGCCCCATGCGCTATGCCTGGGATTTGCAGCACCAATATCTGCGCGAAGCGGGCCTCACGCGCGGCGTGAAGGGCGCCTATACGCGCTGGCTGCTGCACCGCATGCGGCTTTGGGATCGCGCGAGTGCGCTCAATCCCGATATCGTGCTCGCCAATTCAAGCTATATCGCGGAACGTATTCAAAAGACCTGGCGGCGTGATGCGCGGGTTTTGCATCCGCCAGTGGATATCGAAAGCTTCACGCCGGCAGCGAATAAGGGCGATTACTACCTGATTGCGTCGCGCATTGTGCCCTATAAGCGGGTTGATCTGATTGCCGCTGCCTTCCGCGCCATGCCAAGCCGCAAACTGATGATTGTCGGTGATGGCCCCAATGAGGCGCAGGCGCGCGCCGCCGCCGGCGATGCACCCAATATCACCTTCAAGGGCCGCGTCGCACGGGCGGAGCTGATTGCGTTGACGCAAGGCGCGCGCGCGGCAGTTTTCGCCGCCGAGGAAGATTTCGGCATCGCAACAGTTGAAGCGCAAGCCTGCGGCACGCCGGTGATTGCCTATGGCCGCGGCGGCGCGCGCGATATCGTGGTGGCGCCACCCGATACCCGACCCACCGGCATTTTCTTTCAGGAACAAACCACCGCAAGCCTGATCGCCGCTGTGGAGCGTTTTGAGGCCATGGCGCCCTCCATCACGCCCGAGGATTGCCGCGCCAATGCGGAACGCTTCAGCAACGCGCGTTTTCGCCGCAGCTTCCGCCAAGTGGTGCATGAGGCACTTGGGATCGCCTCGACATGAGGTTTTCGCTTATTGTCGCAACGCTTGGGCGCAGCAGCGAAATCGGTGAATTGCTGGAAAGCTTGCTGGCGCAAGAGCGCGATGATTTTGAAGTGATCATCGTGGATCAGAATGCGGATGATCGCGTGGCGCCGGTACTACAGCCTTATGCAGCGCGCATGCACATCACCCATCTGCGGTCTGCCATCCGCAACGCCAATCACGCGCGCAATCTTGGGCTGCGCCAGGCGCGCGGTAAGATCGTGACTTTCCCTGATGATGACTGCCTTTATCCGCCGGGCGTGCTGGCGCGTGCTGATGCCGCCTTTCTTGCTGTACCATCGCTTGGCGTGCTCACCGGCCCGGCGGCATCGCCGGAAGGCGGGCTTGGATCGGGGCGCTGGCGCGAAGCCTCAGGCGCGATTGACCTGACAAATGTCTGGACCAGCGTGATTGAATTCAACCTATTCCTGCCACGCCAATTGATGCTGTCGCTGGGCGGCTTTGATGAAAAGCTTGGCCCCGGAACGCGCTGGGGCTCGGCTGAGGGCAATGATCTGGTTTGTCGCGCCATCGCACGCGGTGCGGTTGCGCAATATGATGCGGGCTTGCGCATCATCCATCCGGATAAGCGCTTGACGGAGGTGGCCGTTTCCCGTGCGGCGAGTTACGGACGTGGGCTTGGCTTCGTGCTGCGCCGGCATGGCGTACCGCCTTCCGTCTGGTTCGCCTTTCTGGTGCGCCCCATCGCCGGTGCGCTGATCAGCCTTGCAGCACTACGCTTTCACAACGCTGCCTATTACGCCATGAGCTTTTGGGGCCGGCTGATCGGGGGCCTGGCGCGGGGAGCGCGGGAAGCTCCCCTGCCCGCACCGCTGCAAGGCAGCGCCTGATGCATATCACCATCGGCATCGCCACCCGTGGCAGGCGGGCTATTCTGGCGGGCGTGTTGCGTGATCTAGCCCAACAATCGCGCCCGGCAGATCGCATTCTGGTCTGCCATGTCTCATCAGATGATATCACCGGCTGTGAAGCGATCCCCGATGTAGACTTCATCACCGCACCCGCCGGGCTGCCGCGCCAGCGCAACCGCATCCTGGATGAAGCGCGTGACAGCGATGTTGTGCTATTTTTGGATGATGATTTCCTCTGCAACAGCGCCTTTCTTGCCGTGCTGGAAAGCAGCTTCCAAAACCACCCGGAGATGGTGGTCGCGACCGGCACGGTGATCGCCGATGGCGCCAATGCACCGGGCTATGATCTGGAGCAGGGCGCGGCGTTGCTCGCGGCAGACCCAAGCGTAGCGGATGCTTTTGCAGTGACCGAGGCTTTCAACGGCTATGGCTGCAACATGGCCTTTCGCATATCTGCCGTGCGCGCGCATGATATTCGCGTTGATGAACGGCTTCCGCTTTACGCCTGGTATGAGGATATTGATGTCACGCGCCGGCTTGGCGCCCATGGCAAGATACTGCGCCTTGCGGGCGCGCGCGGTGTGCATCTTGGCGCAAAGGCGGGGCGCGTGCCGGGCCTCAGGCTCGGCTATTCGCAGGTGGTGAACCCGATTTATCTGGCGATCAAAGGCTCCTTCCCCTGGAGCCACGCCATTCCAAGTGCTGCGCGGCATTGCCTGAAGAATCTTCTGCGCTCGGCTTTTCCTGAACCCTGGGCGGATCGCTGGGGCCGGTTTCGCGGCAATATGATCGGGCTTTGGGATTTGCTACGCGGGCGCGTCACGCCGGAACGCATTCTGGATTTGTAGGGCGCGCGCGCCGCGCATTTACCCCCTTTCCCTTCTGGCCAAGGCAGTGGAACATCCCCTGATCAATATCAGGAGGAAGCTCAGCCATGAGCCTAGAACCAGGCCGCGCCCGGCCGGAACCCACACCCGAAACCCGCCACTTCTGGGAGGGGCTGCGCCAAGGCAAGCTGTTGCTCCAGCGTTGCGGCGATACTGGCAAGCCCTATTTCCCGCCGCGCCCCTTCAGCCCCTATACCGGCACGCGCAATGTGGAAGTTTTTGAAGCATCAGGCCGCGGCACGCTGCATTCCTATGTGATCCATCATCGCCCAGTGCCTGGCTTCAAGCCGCCCTATGCGATTGCAGTGGTGGAACTGGAAGAAGGCCCGCGCATGATGACGAATATCGTTGAATGCCCGCAAACGCCGGAAGCCTTGGTGCTGGACATGAAGCTGGAATTGGCGCCGACCAAGATGGATGACGACATCACCCTGCCCCTTTTCCGCCCCGCGAAGGAGGCTTGAGCCATGATACGTCCCGGTGAAATCGCCATTGTTGGCGCGGCTGAAAGCACGCGCATCGGCGCTGTGCCCGATATGGCGCAAATCATGCTGCATGCGGATGCGGCGCTGAATGCCCTGGCTGATGCGGGGTTGAAGCCCGCCGATATTGATGGCGTTGCCTGTGTTGGCCCCATGATGCCGCAGCAGATCGCGCATTACCTTGGCATTACGCCGAAATGGGTGGATGGCACCGGCGTTGGCGGCTGTTCCTTCATGCTGCATGTGCGCCATGCGGCGGCGGCTATTCATGCAGGATATTGCAAGACCGTTTTGATCACGCATGGGGAAAGCGGCAAATCGCGCGTCAATGGCACGCCGCGCCCGGCAGAACCGCAAAGCCTGAATGGCCAATTCGAAGCGCCGTTTGGCCCCATGGGTCCGCCGACACTCTTCCCCATTCCTGTGCTGCGCTACATGAAGACCTATGGCGTCACGCATGAACAAATGGCGCAGGTTGCGGTCGTGCAGCGCGAATGGGCGGCGAAGAACCCGCGCGCGGCCTTCAAGGACCCGATCACGATTGATGATGTGCTGAACAGCAAAATGATCGCCTATCCCTTCCGGCTGCTGCAATGCTGCCTGGTGACGGATGGCGGTGGCGCGCTGATCCTCACCTCATCCGATCGCGTCAAGGATTTCCCGACTAAGCCTTGCTATATCCTGGGCAGCGGCGAAAGCGTGGAAACCACCATGGTAAGCCAGATGGAGGATTTCACCTCATCGCGCGCTTTCCGCGTGGCGGGACCGGAAGCCTTCCGCATGGCCGGCATCAAGCACGCGGATGTGGATCATTTGATGATCTATGACGCCTTCGCGCATCTGCCCATGTATGGCTTGGAAGATCTGGGTTTCGTCAAGCGTGGTGAAGCCAAGGATTTCATCTGGGAACGCAATACGGCGCCGGGTGGCAAGCTGCCGATCAATACCAATGGCGGTGGGCTTTCTTACACCCATACCGGCATGTATGGCATGTTCGCCCTGCAAGAAAGCGTGCGCCAAGTGCGCGGCACCGCGCCCGCGCAAGTGCCCGATGTGAAGATCAGCGTGGCGCATGGCGTGGGCGGCATGTTCTCTGCCTCCGGCACGGTGGTGCTCAGCAATCAACGTCCCTGAGAGAGGTTGATGATGACGGAGGCGGTGAATTTACGCGAAAGGGTGAAGGAACCGCCTTCGCCATTGCTGGTGGAAAGCTATTATCGCGGGTCGGTCGCGCGTGCGCAGCATTATGTTTTTGCGCATGAGATGTGGGTGCATCTGGCGCATGGGCTGATGCTGGAACGCCAAGGCATCATCGCGCGTGATGCCATGGCGCGGATTCTGCCGGAAATCCTCGCCATGGCCGATGCCGGGCCGGATGCTGTGCCGGTGGATTATCGGCAGGAAGATCTCTATTCCTATGTTGAGAAACTCATCATCCAAAAACTCGGTCCCGATATTGGCGGGCGGCTGCATACTGGGCGCAGCCGGAATGATCTAAACGCGACCACCTGGCGCATGGCGCTGCGCACGGAATTGATCACGGTACTGGGGCTGCTTGCCGATCTGCGGCAGACGATGCTTGCGCTGGCCGAGGACCACATCGCCACCATCATGCCTGGTTATACGCATGGCCAGCATGCGCAGCCGATCACCTTTGGCTATTGGTTGGCCTCGGCGGCGGATGCGCTGGCACGCGATCATCAAAGGCTGATGGGCGCGCTGGCGCATTGCGACCTTTGCCCGCTTGGCGCCGGCGCGCTTTCCACCACGGCCTTCCCACTTGATCGTGCCTGGGTCGCTGATGCACTCGGCTTCGCCGCGCCGCTGGAGCTTGCCTATGATGCGGTGTCATCGCGCGATGATGCACTGGAAGCCGCATCCGCCATGGCCGTGATGATGACGTTGCTGTCGCGCCTTGCGACCGATCTGCAGAATTGGGGCAGTTGGGAATATGGTTTTGTCGAATTGGCGGATCGCCATTCGGCGGTCTCAAGCATCATGCCGCAGAAGAAAAACCCTGTCGCGCTGGAACATCTGAAGGCAGCGGCAGCAATGGTGCAGGGTGCCCATAACGCCGCCATGGCCTGCACCAAGAATACTGCCTTCGCCGATGTGAATGACGCGGTGACGGCGGTAAATGAACCCGTGCTGGATGCCGCACTTCGCAGCCGGCGCATCCTGGCCCTGTTTCAGGAAGTGATGCAGGGCCTAAGCCTGAACAAGGGCCGCATGGAAAATGCAGCGCGTGAAGGTTTTGGCTCGGCCACCGAATTGGCCGATGTGATCGTACGCGAAACCGGGCTGAGTTTCCGCATGGCGCATAACATCGTTGCCATTGTTGTGCGCGATGCCTTGGCCGAAGGCCGCACGGCAGAGAGCATTTCAAGCGCGGCCTTGGATGAGGCTGCGCAAGTGCTGTTCGGCAAGCCCTTGAATATTCCAGCCGTGAAGCTGCGCGCCGCACTTGATCCAGTAGAAAATCTCACCGGGCGCAATGTGCAAGGCGGCCCGGCGCCGGAGGCCATGGCAGCGCTGCTAGCGCGCCGGCGCGATAGCCTGGCGCAGGATCGTGAAACGATTACTGCCATCAGCCAGCGTATTGCGGAAGCTCGGGCGGCGTGTTGGGCAGAGGCGCAGCCATAGTCTTGACGTGCTGCCCGATGTTAGACTGAACATGAAATAGCGCGGGCCATGCCAGCACCGCGCCAAAACCGGGAGGAAGATATGAAACTGACACGCCGCACTGCCATGATCGCCGCCGCGGGGCTGTTTGCTACACCCGCCATCGCGCAATCAGGCTTTCCCAATCGCCCCATTCGCCTGATCGTGCCCTGGCCGGCCGGCGGTTCCACCGATGGCCAATTGCGTGCCTTGGCTGAAGCGGGGTCGCGGTATCTTGGCCAGCAGGTGATTATTGATAATCGCGGCGGCGCCAGCGGCACCTTGGCAGCGGCTGCCATGGCGCAGGAACAGCGCGGCGATGGCTATATGGTCGGGCAATTGCCCATCACTGTCTTCCGCTTCCCGATGATGTCGAGCCGCCCAACTTGGGACCCCCTCAAGGATTTCACCTATATCATCCACCTGACCGGCTATCTTTTCGGCGTGGTGGTGAAGGCCGATAGCCCCTGGAAGAATTGGGAAGAATTCCTAGCCTACGCCAAAGCCAATCCCGGCAAGGTCGCTTATGGATCGCCTGGCGTTGGCACCACGCTGCATATCACCATGGAACGCATCGCGCTGGAACGTGGTATTGAATTCCTGCATGTGCCCTTCCGGGGCGGCGCGGATAATGCGCAATCCCTGCTGAGCGGGCAGACCCAGGCGATGGTGGATTCAACCTCCTGGGCGCCATTGGTGGATGGCGGGCAGTTCCGCCTGCTTTGCACCTGGGGCGAACAACGCGCCAAGCGCTACCCGGATGCGCCGACGCTTGTCGAAAGCGGCATCAATATTGTTTCAACCTCACCCTATGGCATTGCCGCGCCCAAGGGCGTTGATCCCGGCATTGTCAAAGTGCTGCATGATGGCTTCAAGCAGGCGCTGTATGATCCGGTGCATACCAGCGCGCTGGAACGCTTCGACATGCCGCTGATCTACAAAAGCAGTGAGGATTACCGCGCTTCGGTGGCCAAAATCATCGAAGAGGAAGGGGCGGTCATCCGCCGCCTCAACCTCCGCATCAACTGAAGCTAAGCAGGCCGCAAAGCATCCAGCGCAAGGGAAACATGGCGCTGGATCGCCCCATCCTCATCACGCAGCGCAAGCCCAACGCGCCCTTGCGGCCAATCAATTTCCAACGTGCCGAAATTGACGCGCGGGTAAAGCTCACCCAGCCGATTGGGGCCTTGTTCGCGCGCATTGACGAATTGGCGATTGATCCCGCTTGAGGTGATTTCCGTCAGCGGATAGGGCGTGCCCTGGCTTTCACGATAAAGCGCGCCGATATGTCGATCGCCGGATAGAAATACCACGCCCCGCGCCTTGGTGCTTGCGATCAGATCATAAAGCCGCTGGCGTTCGCGCGGGAAATTGCCCCATCTTTCCCAGCCATGGCCTTCCACCACGACCTGGATGGACGAAACAATCAATCGTAGCTCCGCAGGTTCTTGCAGGCATTGGCCAAGCCAATCCCATTGCGCTTCGCCCAATATGGTCTTTGCCGGATCATCATCGGGCAAAAAGCGTTCCCGCCCGGGCGCGCCGCGCGCATCGGTAATACGCAAGGGTGAACGGAACCAGCGCGTATCAAGCAGAATGATCTGCACGCGCTGCCCGGCAGGGCCCAAAGTCAAATGATGATAAATCCCGTCGCGCTGGCGCCTGATGTCATCGGCCGGTACGCGCCAGAATTCCAGAAACGCGTCCTTCGCTGCCTGCTTGAAGGGGTTTTCAACGCCACCATCATTCACGCCAAAATCATGATCATCCCAGATCGCAGTGTGATGCTGCTGCCCCGCGATGAAGCCCATGAATTCCTGATGTTGCTGCGCCTGGGCGTAGGCTTCCTGCAATTCGGCCAAATCATGCCGCCGCACCCCGCCATAAACATTATCGCCGGCGAAGATAAAAAATTCCGGCTGCCAGGCGCGCACCGCGCGCCAGATCGGCTGCGGCAGCTTCTCATCTGCACAGGTTCCGAAGGCAATGCGGCTGATCGCCGCACCCTGCGCGGCCACCGGCACAGCAAGCGGCGCCAAGGCCGCCGCCGCCAAGGCTCGACGCGTGATCATGGGCTTTAAACCTGCGGCACTTCAACCTTGCCGGTATGCAGCTCGAGGCGCGACATCTCAGGCGCCTCCTGC
>JBILPX010000102.1:0-9354 GCA_044373565.1 Roseomonas sp. | reverse complement strand
GAAATAGATCCGGGAGATCCGATCTGGGTCGTGAATTACCACCCCGTGATCTATGTGCTGGCAGACGCCGCCATATCCACGCGCTACGCCTTCCCGGCGCATCTGGCCGGGCCGTTTTATCGCGTCACGGGGATCGATTCCTACGCGGAAATCACACGCATTCTGGAAAGCCATCCCCGTGTTTTGGTGATTGATCGCGGCTGGTGGCCAAGCGTGCGTCGCCGCGCCGCGCTATTGATTGAAGCGGCCTTGGATGAGCAATACGAACTGGTTGCAACAGTACCGGAAGAACGTGGCCCGGTTGAAATTTGGCGCTTGAGATAGACGGCGCGGATTACGGCGCGAAAACCGTGAACACAAAAGTCGCTGCCAGCACCAGATGAATGATGCCTGAAAGCATATTGGTCCGCCCTGTGCCGTAAGTCAGCATGGCGACCGCAAAGCCCAGCGCCAGCAGCACCGAATGGCCGGCTGAAATGCCAAGCTCCAGAGGCATGCCCTTCCACCAAGCAACAAGGGCCACCGTCGGTACGGTAAGCCCAATCGAAGCCACGCCGCTGCCAAGCGCTAGGTTGATGGCCGGCTGCATGCGGTTATGCGCGGCGGAACGGAGCGCTGCGCCTGATTCCGGCATCAGCACAATGGCGGCCACAATCACGCCCACCAGCGCCGCCGGAGCGCCGAGCGCCGCCACCCCTCCTTCCAGCGCCGGGGCCAGGTTTTTCGCCAACATCACAACCGAAAATAGCGCCACGCACAGCAACAGAAAGGAAATTAGCGCCATCCGCCCGCTTGGCTGCGTATGGCCTTCACTGCCCGGGCTTTCTTCCGGCAGGAAGTAGTCTCGGTGCCGATTTGTCTGGATGAAGAGGAAGGCGGCATAAAGCACCAGACAAACCACCGAAACAAAGGCCAATTGGCTGGCGCTATAATATGGGCCGGGCGCTGAAGTCACGTGATTGGGCACGATCAACACCAACACCGCCATGGGCATCAGAACGGCCAGCAGCGCATTGGCGCCCGCAACGCGGAATTGATTTTCCCGATGCACAATGCCGCCGACCAGAATGGCCAACCCCGCAATGCCGTGCAGCACCAGCATCACCGTCGCCAACAAGGTATCGCGCATCAAAGTGGGATTGCCATCCGTACTCAGCATCAGGGAAATGATCAGCCCGGCTTCAATCACCGTGACCGCCAGCGCCAGGATCAAACCACCAAAAGGCTCACCAACACGCAAGGCTACCACTTCAGCGTGATGTACCGCTGCCACCACATTACAAAGCAGTGCGGCCAGAACGGGGATGGCCAAAAGCTCCAGTCCGACCTTGCCGAGGCCAAGCCATGCGGCAATGCCGGCCAGGGGGGCGAGGATGAAGAAAAGCGGAATGCGATTTGATACGTGCGCGGCCATGGCCCGTGGCTAACCAAAAATTAGGGTCGCCGCAAGCGCCGCCATCAGAACAACAGCCCCTTCTTCAGCATGCCATGCACGCCCTTTTCGCCATTCACTGTCTGCGTCACGCGGAAATCCACTGCCAGCGAGCAGAATTGATAGGCATCGGCATCTGAAAGATTGGTACGCGAACAGATGAAGGCGATCATTTCACGCAAAGCCTGCTTCATCGCCAAATCCAGATCCTCATTCATCCCCATGGTGATGAAATGGGTCTTGGTCTCCGCGCGGGGGAATTTCAGCACCGGGTCCTTGGCGCCGCCGCCCTTCACCACGGAAAGCTTGAAATGGCCGGTCAGGCAGATTTCCAACGCATTGATGCAGACCTCGCCATCGCCCTGCACGCCATGGCCGTCGCCGGCGGAAAACAAAGCGCCCTTGTTGAAAATGGGCAGGAACAGCGTGGTGCCCTCGGTCAATTCCTTATTGTCGAGATTGCCGCCAATGGCGCGTGGTTCCTTAGTGTTTACCATGCCCCATTCGGGCGGCGGCGCCACACCCATCACGCCAAAGAAGGGCGCCAGCGGCAGATTAAGCCCGCCTTCCTGCGGCCCGAAGGGCAGGCGGCAGGTCATGGCCTGCTTATTCACCGGAATATGCAGCGTGCGGCGATAGGGAAAATCTTCCGGCAGCGTGCCGAATAGCGGGCGGAAACCACAAAAGCCCCAATCCGCACCGAGTTCGATTTTTTCGATATCCACCCGCAAAGCATCACCTGGTTCGGCGCCGCGCACTTCTACCGGGCCGGTGATGATATGCGCGCCGAGCCTTGGCAGCTTGGCGTGAATTTCCGAAATCGCGGGATGCAGCGGCAGGCCCTTTTCCGGCCCCGGCATCACTTCCGGCCCGCCCGAGACGCATTCCAGAATGATGGTCTCGCCCGAGGCAATGCTCGCCACCGGCGCAAAGGACGCGTCAAACCCGCCCCAACGGCAGGTAGCGACAGAAGCGGCGATCCGCGTTGCTTGCGACATCAGAAAGTCCTCTTGATTTAGAGCATTTTCAAGCCAGGTGGAATCACTTGGCTCTCCGGAAAATGCGACCAAATAGGCACTACAGCCAGCCTTTGCGGCGGAAATAGAGAATGGGCATAATGGCCGAGAAAATCATCAGCACAAGCGCCAAGGGATAGCCTAAAGCCAATTTCAATTCTGGCATGAATTCAAAATTCATGCCGTAGATGCTGGCGATCAGCGTGGGCGGCATGAGCGCGACCGAGGCCACGGTGAAGGTCTTGATGATATTGGTCTGTTCGACATTCAACACCCCAAGCACGGCATCCAGTAGGAATTGTGCCTTGGAATTCAGGAAGCTTGCATGTTCCACCAGGGACCGCACATCGCGCACCAGCGTCTTGATCAGCGCTTGGTTTTCCTTGCGCACCGCGGTTCCTTTTTCGGCGCCCACAAAGGTCAGGATGCGCGAAAGACCAAGCAGGGTTTCGGAGGCGCGCGTTGTCACTTCCCCGACCTGGCCCAAGGTGAACAGCGCATCCTTCAACTTGTCATTGCGCCGCTGCATCTTGAAATCGGCTTGAGAGGTGCGGAAGGTGGACTGGCTGGCGCGATCCATGTCGGCGCCAATCTTTTCCAGAATATCTGCAAGCCTATCCACGATCTGTTCGAACAAATGCAGCATGACCGCATCAGCTGATTGCAGCATGGTTGGGTGGCGCTGTACGCGCGCAGCGAAGGCGCTAAAGGCGCGTGGCGTTGCGTAGCGCACTGTGATAAGCGCGCTATTGGTTAGCACAAAGCTGATGGGTGTTGAACCGTATTCGCCTGAATCCACACCATAGAGAAAATTAGCTGTCAAAAACAGCGTCTCACCCTCACGATACAGGCGGGATGAGCTTTCGATTTCCTGCATCTCCTCTCGCGTCGGAATTTCGAGCGAGAGCGCCTGCTGCACCGCGTGTTCTTCCGACGGTGTAGGGTTCAGAAGGTCTATCCAGACAGCCTGGCGAATATTCTCGGATTGCGCGACCTCGCCGGCAGCTTCCCGCGCAGATTGCGGCAGGGCAGCCGTGATGGAAGAAATAGCGCCTTCGCGCATGCGGCAGCGGCCATCCTCAACGGTCCAAGTTGTGAGCATGGCGCGGGCCCTCCACGCGGCAAAAAAGATAAACACACATTAACCCTGGCCCGGCAGCCTGAATAGTCTTATCGGCCCCAAGCCGGGGCTTTATAGCCCGAGGCTGAGGATAAAGCCGCCCTCGCCTGAAAGGCGCGAGGGCGGGCAAGGCTGTCAGGCGCCCGGACGTGGGGGCGTGTTTTGCGCGGAAGCGGCCTGCGCGGTGGAAGACGCCGCGGCGGGACCTTGGATGCTGCCGGCGGGTTGGGACTGGCCCTGCGCCTGCGCTTCCATCGAGGCATCCGCCTGATCTTCCTTGATATTATGCTTGAAGGACTTGATGCCCTTGGCCAGATCGCCCATCAGGCCGCTGATCTTGCCGCTGCCGAAAAGCAGCAGAACGACCAGCAGAACAACAAGCCAATGCCAGATGCTGAAGGAACCCATTGCGACGCCTCAATTCCCAGTTGGAAGTCCCGCCGGAGCGGTTCTTCAGACCCTATGACATGGCGGCAACCCATTAGCCAAGGGGGCGACGCACGATTCTCCAAATGGTTTCTCACAGGGGCCGCCGCAATGGGGGTTGAAAACCAATCTGGCTTCCATCACTTAAACTCCATCCGGGCCCCTCTGGCGGGGCTGCTATCTATTGGCAGCTTCCGTGAAGTCGGATCGTGCAACCCTGCGCGGTCTCGGCCCCCTATGGCTGATCCGCGCTATTGGATGAGGTTTGGGGATGGATTTTCTTTTTTCTGAATGGATGGGCAAGCCTTTCTGGATGTGGAAGGGCTTTCTGCTGATTGTGCTGGTGCTGCTAGCCTTTGACCTTGGCGTCCTGAACCGCAAGGACCGGGAAATGGGCGTGGCGCAAAGCCTGTGGCTTTCGGCCTTCTACATCGCCTTTGCCATGATGTACGGTGCCGGCATCTGGTGGGCCTATGAGGCCGGCGAACTGACCACGTCTGATGGCACCCATGCGGGCATTGCCTATTTCACCGGCTTTTTCATCGAAAAGGCGCTGTCTATAGACAATGTTTTTGTGATCAGCCTGATCTTTGGCTATTTTGCCATCCCGCGCCGCTACCAATATCGCGCGCTGGTTTGGGGCATCATCGGCGTAATCGTGCTGCGCGGCATCATGATTGCGGCGGGTGCGGCGCTGGTGCAGGAATATAGCTGGGTGCTTTACCTGTTCGGCGCATTCCTGATTGCGACCGGCATCAAGATGATGGTGGTGCCGGAAGGGGAGCAGGATATCTCGAAAAATCCCTTCGTGCGGTTCCTGCGCAAGCACATGCGCGTGACGGATGAACTCCATGGCCAGAAATTCTTCGTCCGCCAGATGGATCCGGCCACGGGCAAGAAGCTTGCCTTCGCCACGCCGCTATTCCTGGCGCTGGTGGTGATCAATATCGCCGATTTGATTTTCGCGGTGGATAGCGTGCCGGCGATTTTCGCCATCACGACTGATACCTTCATTGTCTATACCGCGAATATCATGGCGATCCTGGGGCTGCGCGCGCTGTATTTCGCACTCGCCGCCATGGTGCATCGCTTCCACTATCTGAAATATGCCTTGGCGCTGGTGCTGGTTTTCATCGGCGGCAAGATTTTCTGGAACCAGATGGTCGGCAAGCTTGACCCCGCCATTTCGCTTGGCGTCACGGCGGCGATCATTGCGGGCGGGATTTTCTGGTCTCTCTGGAAAACCCGCGGTCAGCAGCCGCAAGGCCACTGAACCAAGCTTCAGCCGAGGTGCAGTTCAAAAGGCTGCACCTCAACAAATTCATCATCGGCGCTGGTGCCATCCTTCCACATGAAAACGGCGAAGCGCGCTTCGCGTTCAAACACGGTCGAAGGGTGGTGCCAGACATTGGCCCCGTAAGTGACGCCTTGATCAGGTCGCGCCAGAAAGGCGCGCGCCTTGGCCATATCTGGCAAGCCATCCGCCCCATGCGGCGCCACCAACACCAGCCAGCGCCCCGCTTCCATGGGGATGAAGGATTGCGAGGAAAATTCATGCCTTTCCATGGTGGTGGAAGCGAAAGGCGCTGATTTCGGCAAGGCACGCGTGAAGGAAAGGCTGGGGCTGGCCCCGCCACGGCGGTTTTCCAGCGATTTGTCTATGTAGGCGCGCCCGGGAGAGGCCGGGCTTTCCAGCACCTCCCCAAAGGTGGCGAAGGCTTCGGCGGTGAGGGGTTCGGTGGTGATGCGGCGCATAAGGTGGCTTTCGTTTTGATCTCCGCCACCAAAGCCGCGCCGCGCGCGCCTGTCCAGCCCGTTTTTCTGCCTGTATTTTGCGCAGAATTAGCCTCGCGCCGCGCCATTTGGTGGCGGGCGCTGGGCGTGGTTAATCTCGCGCCATGCATGCCGCCGCACTGCCTCAGTCCAGCCATCAGCGCTCTCGCGGGCGGTTGGAATTGGATTACCATCTGCATGAAGGGCGCACGATGCTGGGCGGGCTTTATCAATCGCCACCCATGCGCGCCCTGTTTCCCGACCCTGAGGCCGATGAGGCACCCATTTGCGCGCTGGTGAATACCGCGGGCGGCCTGGCTGGCGGCGATAGAGTGGAAATCGCGCTCAGCCTTGGTGCCGGGGCGCGGGCCAGTTTCTCAACCCCGGCGGCTGAGAAAATTTATCGCAGCCTGGGCCCTGTCACCGAAATCTCCGTGACGCTTGAAGCCGGCCCTGGTGCGGTTTTCGAATGGATCCCGCAGGAAACCATCCTGTTCGAAGGGGCGCGGCTTGAACGCCGCCTGCACGCCGATATCGCCGAGGATGTGACGCTGCTGATGGCCGAAGCGCTGGTCTTTGGCCGCGCCGCGCGGGGGGAGACCTGGCGCCGTGGTGCTTTGCAGGATTCCTGGCGCATCCGGCGCGGTGGCAAGCTGCTCTGGGCGGATGGGCTTAGCCTTGGCGAGGCCATCGCCGCCGATTTCGCCGACCCCTTTGGCTTCGCCAATGCCGAAGCGCTGGGTAGCCTTGTGCTGGCCGGGCCGCTTGCCACGCCTGATCTGCGCGATGCTTTGCGCGAAGATGGTGCACTCGCCAGCCTTGTGCGGCCTGGGCTTTTGGTCACGCGTTGGCTCGGCGGTGCCGTTCCGGTGCGGGAAGGGCTGGGGGCGGCGATTTGTCGGCTGCGCCCGGCGCTTGGCCTGCCGGCGCGGCTGCCGCGCCTATGGACGACATGAAGCAGAAAATCCCATGATGATGGCACAGCGATTGCGGAACCCAACGCCATGAACCTGACCCCGCGTGAAAAAGACAAGCTGATGATTTCCATGGCTGCTATCGTGGCGCGACGGCGCCTGGAACGCGGCCTGAAAATGAACTTCCCCGAATCCGTGGCGCTGATTACGGATTTCGTGGTGGAGGGTGCGCGCGATGGGCGCAGCGTGGCGGAGTTGATGCGCGATGGCGCGACCGTGCTGACGCGCGATCAGGTTATGGAAGGCATCGCCGAGATGCTGCATGAAATCCAGGTGGAAGCGACCTTCCCGGATGGCACAAAGCTGGTGACGGTGCATCAGCCCATTCGCGCGCCGGCGGCGAAGAAGCCCAGCGCCAAGGCGAAGCCTGCCCCGAAGCCCAAGGTTAAAGCTGCGCCAAAAGCCAAAGCCAAAGCTGCAAAAAAACCCGCGAAACCCAAGGCGAAGGCGAAGCCAGCGCGTAAGGGAGCCCGCAAATGATCCCCGGCGAAATCATCACTGCCCCTGGCGAGATCACGCTGAACGCAACGCGCGATGCGGTAGAAATCACCGTGGCGAATAAGGGCGACCGCCCGGTGCAAGTGGGCAGCCATTACCATTTCGCGGAAACCAATCCGTTGCTGGATTTTGACCGTGCCAAGGCGCGCGGCTGCCGGCTGGATATTCCCGCCGGCACGGCGGTGCGTTTTGAACCGGGGCAGACGCGCAAGGTGCGGCTGATACCCATGGCAGGCGCGCGCATCATCCACGGCTTTCGCGGCGAAACGGAAGGGGCGGTCTGACCCATGGCAACGAAAATCTCTCGCGCCGCTTATGCCGGCATGTATGGCCCAACAGTGGGCGACCGTGTGCGCCTGGCCGATACGGAAATTTTTATCGAGGTTGAGCGCGACCTGACCACCTATGGTGAGGAAGTGAAATTTGGCGGCGGCAAGGTGATTCGCGATGGCATGGGCCAATCGCAAGTCACGCGCGCCAATGGCGCGATGGATACGGTCATCACCAATGCGCTGATCCTGGACCATTGGGGCGTGGTGAAAGCCGATATCGGGCTTCGCGGTGGGCGGATTGCCGCGATTGGCAAGGCGGGCAATCCGGATACGCAACCCAATGTGGACATCATCATTGGCCCGGGGACGGAAATCATCGCCGGTGAAGGGCGCATCCTGACCGCGGGCGGGCTTGATGTGCATATCCATTTCATCTGCCCGCAGCAGATCGAAGAAGCTTTGGCGTCCGGCATAACCTCCATGTTCGGTGGCGGCACTGGCCCGGCGCATGGCACGCTTGCCACCACCTGCACGCCCGGTCCTTGGCATATGGAGCGTATGCTGCAGGCCGCCGAAGGTTTTCCGATGAATCTCGGCTTCCTCGGCAAGGGCAATGCCGCGCTGCCGGCGGGCTTGGAAGAACAAATCCGCGCGGGCGCTTGCGGGCTGAAACTGCATGAGGATTGGGGCACGACGCCCAAGGCAATTGATAACTGCCTATCGGTTGCCGATGAGATGGATATTCAGGTCGCCATCCATACCGACACGCTGAATGAAAGCGGTTTTGTTGAGGAAACCATCAAGGCCATTCGTGGCCGCACCATTCAAGCCTTCCATACCGAAGGTGCCGGTGGTGGCCATGCGCCGGATATCCTGCGCCTGGTCGGTGAAGCGGGCGTGCTGCCTTCTTCTACCAACCCCACCATGCCTTACACGGTGAATACGGTGGATGAGCATTTGGATATGCTCATGGTGTGCCACCATCTGGACCCGCGCATTGCAGAAGATGTGGCCTTTGCCGAAAGCCGCATCCGCAAGGAAACCATCGCAGCCGAAGATATTCTGCATGATATCGGCGCCATCAGCATGATGTCTTCTGACAGCCAGGCGATGGGTCGCGTGGGTGAGGTGATCATCCGCACCTGGCAGACCGCGCATAAGATGAAGGTGCAGCGTGGGCGCTTGTCAGAAGAAAAGGGCGACAACGACAATGCGCGCGCCAAGCGCTATATCGCCAAATACACCATCAACCCGGCGATTGCGCAGGGTGTGTCTGACCATGTTGGCAGCGTTGAAGTCGGGAAAATCGCCGATCTGGTGATGTGGACGCCGGCCTTTTTCGGCGTGAAGCCGGATATGGTGTTGAAGGGCGGCACTATTGCCATGGCGCTGATGGGCGACCCCAATGCCTCCATCCCCACGCCGCAACCAGTGCATTACCGGCCGATGTTCGGCAGTTATGGGCGTTCCCGCCTGTTATCTGCGGTGACCTTCGTGAGCGGTGCTGCGCTGCAGGCGGGTATTGCCGGGCGCTTCGGGCTTTCGCGCGAATTGGTGGCGGTGCGCAATTGCCGCGGCGGCATCGGCAAGCGCAGCATGGTGCATAATGCCACACTGCCAAAAATTGAGGTGGATGCCGAGACTTATGAGGTGCGCGCCGATGGGGTGCTGCTGGTCTGTGAACCCGCCAAAGTGCTGCCGATGGCGCAGCGCTATTTCATGTTTTGAGGTGTGCCTGACATGACCGAGACACTCCCCCGCGCCATTCAAGTGCTGCCTGCCGGCGGGTGGGTGGAACGCACCGCGCGCCACCGTGTGACGCTTGATTTCGATGACCGTTTCC
>JBILPX010000384.1:0-2883 GCA_044373565.1 Roseomonas sp. | reverse complement strand
CGGTGTGCGGGATGAGGCGGAGATTCGCGGCCATCGGCGGACCTATATCGGCTCCATGCCCGGTAAGGTGCTTCAGGGCATGAAGAAGGCCAAGACCTCCAACCCGCTTTTCCTGCTTGATGAAATTGACAAGCTGGGCGCGGATTGGCGGGGTGACCCTTCCTCGGCGCTGCTTGAAGTGCTGGACCCGGAACAGAACAGCACCTTCGCGGATCACTATCTGGAAGTGGATTATGATCTTTCGGATGTGATGTTCGTCACCACGGCGAATTCGCTTCGCATGCCGCAGCCCTTGCTTGACCGCATGGAGATCATTCGCATCCCCGGCTATACGGAAGATGAGAAGGTTGAAATCGCCAAGCGCCATTTGATGAGCAAGGTAAGCGAGGCGAATGGCTTGAAGGCCGATGAATGGTCAGTTTCTGATAGCGCCATTCGTGACCTGATCCGCTATTACACACGTGAAGCGGGTGTGCGTAATCTGGAACGCGAAATTGCGGGGCTTGCGCGGAAATCGGTCAAGGAAATCGTTTCCAAGAAGGCCAAGAAAGTCGCGATTACCCACAAGAACCTCGATAAATTCGCAGGCGTGCGGAAGTTCCGCTACGGCGAAGCGGAAGAAGAGGATATGGTGGGCGTGGTCACTGGGCTGGCCTGGACCGAAGTGGGGGGCGAAATCCTCACCATCGAATCAGTGCTGTTGCCCGGCAAGGGCAATGTGAAGCAGACCGGCAAGCTTGGCGATGTGATGCAGGAAAGTGTCTCGGCCGCCATGTCTTATGTGCGCAGCCGCTCAACCACCTTCGGCATAAAGCCGACGCTATTTGAAAAGCGCGATCTGCATGTGCATGTGCCGGAAGGGGCGACACCCAAGGACGGGCCTTCTGCTGGCATTGCCATGGCGACCAGCATCGTCTCCGTCCTCACGGGCATTCCGGTCCGGCGCGATGTTGCCATGACCGGGGAGATTACGCTGCGCGGGCGGGTATTGCCGATTGGCGGGCTCAAGGAAAAGCTGCTGGCCGCAATGCGCGCCGGTATCAAGATCGTTTTCATTCCGAAAGAAAATGAAAAAGACCTGGTCGATATCCCCGACAGCGTAAGAAAGGGGTTGGAGATCAACCCGGTATCCCATGTGGATGAGGTCATTATGCGTGCCCTGGCGCGCAGGCCCGAAGCCATTACCTGGGAAGAACCGGTTGAGACACCGCCGCAGAAGCCTGAAGCCTCGGCCACGGGCGCGGCACTGCCACATTAATTAGGCGGCATCGGGCTTTCTGCCATTTGCGGCGGGAGGGGGGGAAGTGTAGAGAAGCTAGGGCTTCTCGTGACACGTTCCCCTCTCCGGCTGATGGCTGATCGGTCGTTTCGCGCTCAAGTCGTTTCATCCAGAGGAAAGGAATTATTCATGAACAAGCAAGAACTAGTCGCGGCTGTTGCCAAGGCAGCTGATATGACCAAGGAAAAGGCCGCCGAGGCCGTGGATGCGGTGTTCGATTCGATCACTGCCGGGCTGAAGCAGGATGCCGAAGTGCGCTTGATGGGCTTTGGCACCTTTGCCGCCGCCAAGCGTGCTGCCAGCATAGGCCGCAACCCGCGCACCGGTGCAGAAATCCAAATCCCGGCCAGCACTGCGGTCCGTTTCAAGATGGGCAAGGCGCTTAAGGATGCGGTGAACTGATTTCCTGCGCGCTGGTAGCGCGGGGCTGGTCTAAATTGACTAGTCCTATGCTATGAAGCGCGCATGCTCGGGCGCTTAGCTCAGCGGTAGAGCGCCTGTCTTACACACAGGATGTCGGCGGTTCGAACCCGTCAGTGCCCATTCACTTCCCCTCCGCCTATCGCCTTGACATGGGCGCATGGTGCGGACTATCAGCCTTTCACGCATGGATTGCGGGTGTAGCTCAGTTGGTTAGAGCGTCGGCCTGTCACGCCGAAGGTCGCGGGTTCGAGCCCCGTCACTCGCGCCACTTTTTTTCTTCTTCAAATCGCCATTCTTCCGTAATTAAGATGTTGTATCTCAGCATCTTGAAATTACGGCTCGTTGCCCTATGGCGCATTCCACAAAGCGGGGCTAATCTCGCTTCGCTGCAATGCGGTATAACCGTGGGCAGGCCATAACGCGTCCCCAGGCTCATGGGGGCGCCAGAGTTGAGGAAGCCATGACCCAGCCCTTGCTGGCAACGTATTTCCCTGTGCTCGTTTTTCTGGGCATAGCGGCGGGAATCGCGAGTGCGATGGTTGCCGGCGCAATGCTGGCCGCGCGGCAGAAACCCTATGCCGAAAAGCTTTCCACCTATGAATGTGGCTTTGCGCCCTTTGACGATACGCGGCGCCGATTCGATGTGCGCTTCTATCTGGTGGCGATCCTTTTCATCATTTTCGACCTGGAAGTGGCCTTCCTGTTTCCCTGGGCGGTATCGCTGGGCGGCATCGGCTGGCTTGGCTTCGGTTCCATGATGGCCTTCCTTTTCGTGCTGACCATTGGCTTCGTCTATGAATGGCGCAAAGGCGCCCTGGATTGGGAATGACATGAGCGGCGCTTCCGAACTTTCCTGGAATAATCAGGCCCTGCCGCCAGGCGCCACGCAGGATGCGGTGGTGAAGGCGGTTGGTGATGAAATCACCGAAAAGGGCTTCGTTGTCGCCAATCTAGACAAGGTGGTGAATTGGGCGCGCACGGGCAGCCTGTGGCCGATGACCTTCGGCCTGGCCTGCTGCGCGGTGCCGATGATCCATGCCTATATGGCGCGCTATGATTTGGACCGCTTCGGCATCATTCCGCGCGGATCGCCGCGTCAATCGGATGTGATGATCGTGGCCGGCACGCTCACCAACAAAATGGCGCCCGCGCTGCGCAAGGTTTATGACCAGATGTCAGAG
>JBILPX010000383.1:0-2892 GCA_044373565.1 Roseomonas sp. | reverse complement strand
GCCAGCAACGTCACCGCGGACGGATTGGGCGACGGCAAAGGCCCCGCCATCATCCTTGGCATCGGCAACACGGAAACCGGTCGAGACACGCTTCTGCACAGTGGCAAGCGCGTCATTGGTCCTGTTCAAGGATTGAAGGGCGGTCATCGCCCCAATATTGGTATTCACGGAATTCAGATTCATGGGATTTTCCCTTCGCTGCGCCCGGTTTTCGGGACGAGGACAATTTCTCAGAAGGAAATGAAAAAGCAGTTAAATAAACCATTGAAAAACCGTGTTTTTTATCTAAATTCGGTAAAAATGCTGTCCTGGACTTAGGTTTTCTCAATCATAAATGGAAACAGCCCGGGTGGCCATACGCCACGAAAAAAGCGAGGAGGCATGCCCCCTCGCTTTTCCCATCACATCATCAGCGCCGCCCGAAAGCCGCACAGCGACGTGGTTCAGTCCTTCATATTCACGGCCTGGCGGCCGCGCTGACCATCACGCACTTCAAGGGCTACCTTTTCGCCCTGCTGCACATCCTGCTTGCCGGCGCGTTGCAGCACCGAAGAATGCAAGAAGACATCCTGGCCGCCATCTTCCGGCGTCACGAAGCCAAAGCCGCGCACCTGGTCAAACCACTTGACCGTGCCGGCAATGTCATAGGTCGGGCCGCTTTCATCGCGGTTGAATTCGCGTCGCGGCGGTGGACGATCCCCGAAATCACGACGCGGGGGACGGTCACCAAAGCCACCGGCACCGCCACCACCAAAGCCACCTGCACCACCGCCGCCGAAACCGCCGGGGGCGCCGCCGCCGAAATCACGACGCGGGGGACGATCGCCGAAATCACGGCGCGGGGGACGATCCCCAAAGCCGCCGCCACTATTGAAGCCGCCGCCGCCGCCACCGAAGCCGCCGCCGCCGCCGAAATCACGGCGCGGGGGGCGATCGCCAAAATCGCGGCGCGGGGGACGATCCCCAAAGCCACCACCGCCGCCGAATTCACGACGCGGCGGGCGCGCTTCGCCACCGCCTTCGCCCTTCTTCAGCTGCATGATCCGCGTGATCAGGCGCCGGCCTTGCCGGTCAGCACCCATTTCGCAGACCAGCTTATCGCCGGTATCTGGCGGCTCAATGCCTGATTCTGTCAGGGCAGAGGCGTGAAAAAACACATCCTGCCCGTCTGGTCCCAGTACGAAGCCGAAGCCTTTACGGGAGTTATACCACTTCACCTCGGCCTCGATCGGCCCGGTGCTGTCCTGGTGCTCGTTTTCAGGAAACACTTTTTTACTATCCACACAAAAATGACCGCAGCGCGCGGGATGCAACGCCGCTAATTGGCACCATGACACTTCGTTTCTTGAAAAGCGAGAAAAATCTTAAGTACGCCGCAGCAAAAGCTAAAAAAATGCCTTGAAACGCCGCGAGTCGAAGGCGGCGATAGGAGTGGGCGGTGTGCGACCGGCCAGAAGTGCGGCCACCACCTCCCCCGTCCGGGCGGCGGCGACAAGGCCGGTATGGCCATGACCAAAGGCATGGATCACATCCGGCGTGGCACGCGACGTACCAAGGCAGGGCATCCCATCCGGCATGGAAGGCCGATGCCCCAGCCAGAATTTGATCCGGTCCGCCGCAATATCCTTGGGCAGGCCCGGAAAGCAGCTCAACAAGTGGTTTTTCAGGATTTCCGCGCGCTGCCAATTGGGGGCAGCGTCAATGCCGGCAATCTCCACCTGGCCAGCACAACGCAAGCCGCGCGCGGTGCGCATGATGGACATTTTGCCATCGGATGGCATCAGCCCATAGCGCGGTGAGACTTCCGGGGCGCTGATTTCAGCGTGATAGCCGCGTTCGCTTTCAAGCGGCACATCATCTCCCGCGGCGCGCGCCAGCGGCTTGGAATGCACCCCGGCGGCGATCACGGCGGCATCGCAGGTGACCTCCCCCTGCCCTGTTGTCACAGCACGTAGCCGGCCAGCTTCAATGCGAAAGCCTGTGGCGTAATCGCGGTGCAGCTTCGCACCCTCGGCTTGGGCTAGCGCTATCAGCGCGGCGACATAAGCGCCGGGGTCGGTGCAATGCCCACCCTCATCCACGAAAACCGCGAAGCCGTAGCGGCGGTCCAGATCGGGTTCGCGCTGGCGAAGCTCATCCGCGTCAAGCTCAATCCAGCGCACGCCGACCTGGTGGCGGATTTCCCAGGCTTTGCGCTCAGCCTCAAAATCGGTGCGGGACGGGTAGATATACATCAGCCCACGCCTTTCGATCAGATGACCAACCCCGGCCTGTTCCGCCAGCGCCTGATGCAGCCGGGGCGCATCCTGCACCAGTGGGCGGAGCGCATGGGCGGTCTTCGCCACATCTTCCCAGCGCCAACCGGAAGCGAGGTAGCGGATCAGCCAGGGCGCCACCTTGGGCAGATAGCCCCAGCGAATGGCGAGCGGGCCGAGCGGGTCCGCGAGGAATTTCGGCAGCTTCTTCCAAATGCCCGGTACTGCAGGCGGGATCACCGACATGGGGCTGAGCCAGCAGCCATTGCCATAGGATGCCGCCTGTTCCCCGCCTGGCTCAGCGGGGTCTAGAATGGTGACGCGGTAGCCTTCCCTCAGCGCGGCGAGCGCCGAGGCCGCGCCAACAGCGCCTGCACCGATGATGACGACATGGCGAGCCGCCATGCTCAGCGCGCCCGGGTTTTGGCGATGGTCTTGACGGTGCCGGATTGGACAGGCTGGCCGCCCAGATATTTGTCCAGGAAGAACATGCGGTCCTGGCCCCACAGGAACAGGTCATCACAAACATAGGTGGGCGCGCCGAAGACGCCGCGGGCGATGGCGTCTTGATTGTTGCGGTCAAACTCCGCCTGGATGCTGGCGCTTTCTTCTTCCCGGTGCAGGCTTTAGCCCTGCA
>JBILPX010000382.1:0-2900 GCA_044373565.1 Roseomonas sp. | reverse complement strand
ACAAGCGCGAGCAGCCCCGCCATCAGCCAAAGTGCGCCCCGAAAGCCAAGCGCCTCCAGCAGCACGCCACCCAGGAAAAACCCGACTCCCTTCATGGCGTTCTTGCTGCCAGTGAACCAGGCCACCCAACGGAACAAGCGGCCAGAGGCATCGCCCGCCGTCAGCTTGATCGCGGATTTGGACGCGGTTTTGGTGATATCCTTCGCAATGCCGCAAATGCCTTGCGCCAGCACCACCCATGCCAGCGCCATGGCAGGCACCCAGCCTGGCGAAAGCGCCGACAGCATCAGGAACCCCGCGATTTGCGCGGCAAGCCCCACCGCCAGCATGCGCGCGATGCCAAAGCGTGTGGCAAGCCAACCGCCGACTAGGTTTGCGCCGATACCCGCCGCTTCATACAGCAGGAACAGGAAAGCCAGCGCGAATGGCGAATAGCCAAGCTTGTGGAAATGCAGCAGCACCAGCATGCGCAAGGCGCCATCGGTCAGCGTAAAACCCCAATAGGCAGCGGTAACGATGGCGTAGTTGCGCATATCAGATGCCGTGCGCTTCCATGATGCAGGCCAGATCCACCATGCGGCAGGCATAGCCCATTTCATTGTCATACCAGGCATAGATTTTCGCCATGGTGCCATCCGTCACCAAAGTGGATAGCGCATCAATGATGGAACTTCGCGTATCCCGCGCGTAATCGGCAGAAACCAGCGGCCGCTCCTCATAACCCAGAATACCGGCCAGCGGGCCTTCGGCGGCAGCGCGGAACAGCGCGTTCAATTCCTCGGCGCTTGTGGCGCGCTGCAATTCAAACACGCAATCCGTGAGGGACGCATTAAGCACTGGCGCGCGTACCGCATGGCCATTCAGCTTGCCCGTTAATTCCGGATAGATCAGCGCAATCGCCGTCGCGCTTCCTGTGGTGGTGGGCTGCAGCGACAGCATGGCCGAACGCGCGCGGCGCAAATCCTTATGCGGCGCATCCACCACCACATTGGTATTGGTGGGGTCATGGATGGTGGTGATCTGGCCATGCCTGATCCCAATCGCCTCATGCACCACTTTCACCACGGGGGCGAGGCAATTGGTGGTGCAGGATGCTGCCGTGACAATCGGGTAACGGGCGGGATCATATAGCGCATCATTCACGCCGACCACGATATTCAGCACCGATGCTTCCTTGACCGGTGCAGCGACAATCACGCGCTTCGCCCCGCGATCGAGATGCCCGCGGAGCGTTGCTTCGGTCAGGAATTTGCCGCTGCATTCCAGCACCAGATCAACACCAAGATCACCCCAGGGAATCGCCGCCGGTGTCGCGTGTTCCGTGAAACCGATGCGCTTGTCACCAATGCGCAAAGTATCCGCGCCTTCCGTCGCCATGGGTGCGCGCCAACGGCCCTGCACGCTATCGAAAGTCAGCAAATGCGCGGTTGCCGCAATGCCGCCCTTCACTTCATTCACATGCACAATGTCCAGTCGATTGGCGCGGCGCGGATCATCCTCACCACGCTCCGCTGCGCCAAAGGCCGCGCGAAACGCCAGCCGGCCAATGCGGCCCATGCCATTAATGCCGACCCTCATGCGTTTGCCCCTGTCATTGGATTGCCCAAGGCCTCAACCCGTGCCTGTAGCGCCATGCGATCCAGGGTGGTGAAGGGAAGGCTGATGAAAATTTCCAGCCGGCGCCGCAGCGCCGCGTAAAGTTCGTTCAACAGGGTCGCGCGTTCGGCGCCACCGCCCGAGAATTTCGCAGGGTCCGGCAAGGGCCAGGCAGCGCTAGTCATGGTATCACCAAAATCCGGGCAGCGCTGGCCTTCCAGCGTATCGCAAAGCGCGATGATAAAATCGAAACGCTGCGCATCCGGCCCGCTGAATTCTTCCCAGGATTTGGACCGCAAGGGTGCTACATCATGCCCAAGCGCCTGAAGCTGCGCGAGCACTTCCGGCAGCGGCCCATCCGGCGCGGGTTCGGAACCCGCAGAATGGGCGCGAAAACGCCCAGCGCCGATACGGTTCAAAATGGCCTCCGCCATGATGGAACGCGCCGAATTGCGCGTACACAGGAACAGCACCTGCATGGCACGGCCAGGGGCGACGATGGGGGCTGTTGCCCCACCCAGAAACCCGACCAAAGCGGCAAAGGCCGCCGGGGCGCTGGCATAAATCACCTGGCGGCCCTGGCGTTGCGGCGTGATCAGCCCGGCTTCTTCCAGCGCGCGTAAATGGAAGGAAAGCGTGGAGGGTGGCACGCCGAGGGCTTCGGCAATTTCGCCGGCGGGCAGGCCCTCAGGCCCCGCCCCTTGCAGGTTCTGGATCAGGGCCAGCCGGGTAGGTTGGCCAAGGGCGGCGAAGGCCGCGGCGGCGGATTCTGTTTCCATGATTCCAAAATAATGGAAACGATGTGCAAAGCATGTGAAGTTTTCATGACAGGGCGGGCGCCCTACCAGCCATTCACCCGATCCCAAACACCAATCACCTCATCCGCGCCATCCACCACGTAGTACCGATCATGTGCCGCGACGGTCAGGCAGGTATGGTTCGGCGCAACGCGCACCAGGGCACCGACGGGAAGCGCCGCGAAGGGCAAAGGGCCATCGCCGCGCACTTCGCCATGTTCCTGATGGGTGCGCGCGACAATCGCCTCCCCGAAGGCCCATTTGCCTTGCCGATCCAGCATGACCCCAAAACCAAGATCCTTCGGCGCGGCCTGAGTGCTGCGATCCTTGGAAAGCGCGATACCGCCGGCATCAATCAGCACCGCATTACGGTCCATCTTGCGGGATGTCACAGCCGAAAGCACGGTCACGGCGATATCTTCCATGCCATGCGTGCCGATCTGCCCTTGGAACAAATCGCCAAACATATAGACGCCCGCGCGAATATCCGTGATGCCCACCATGGAT